>JAJZUZ010000193.1 GCA_021845965.1 Pseudomonadota bacterium
AGCGGTGCGGCACCAGCAGGTGCAGGTGGTCCTTGGCGCGCGTCATGGCCACGTAGAGCAGGCGGCGCTCTTCCTCGATCTCGGCGGCGTTCTCGGTGGCCAGGTCCGAGGGCAGGCAGCCGTCGACCACGTTGAGCACGTGCACGGCCTTCCACTCCTGGCCCTTGGCGGAGTGGATGGTGGAGAGGATCAGGTAGTCCTCGTCACGGTGCGGGGCGCCGGCCAGGTCGCCGGTGGATTCGGGCGGGTCGAGCGTGAGCTCGGCCAGAAAGCGCTCGCGCGAGCTGTAGCCGCTGGCCAGGCGTTCCAGCGCGGCCAGGTCGCCGGCGCGCACGGGCGCATCGTCGTACAAACGCTCCAGTTGCGGCAGGTACCACTTGCGCGCCAGCTCCACGTCGGCCGGCCAGCCCAGATCGCCCTGCGTGAGCGCGCGGTAGAGCTGGGCGAAGGCCTGCCAGGGCTCGGCTACATTGGCGTTGACCTCGAAGCCTTGCACCACGGCGGCGGGTTCGGGCGCTTCGGCCATCAACTCCAGCAATCGCGTGGCGGTGGCCGGGCCGATGCCGGGGATGAGCTGCAGCACGCGAAAGCCGGCCATGCGGCCGCGCGGGTTCTGCGCAAAGCGCAGGATGGCCAGCAGGTCTTTCACGTGCGCGGCCTCCAAAAATTTGAGGCCGCCGAACTTGACGAAGGGGATGTTGCGGCGCATCAGCTCCAGCTCGAGTGCGGCGCTGTGCGAGGCGGTGCGAAACAGCACCGCCTGCGACTTGAGCGTGAGGCCGGCCTCGCGCTGGTCGAGCACGCGGTCGGCCACCCAGCGCGCCTGCGCCGCCTCGTCCGGCACCATCACCAGCTGCGGGCGCGCGCTGCTGGCCTTGTCGGTCCACAGTTGCTTGGCATGGCGCTCCTGCGCCTCGTCCATCACGGCGTTGGAAGCGGCGAGGATGGGCTGGGTGGAGCGGTAGTTGCGCTCCAGCATGACGATGCGCGCGCTCTGGTGGAACTGCTGCGGGAAGTCGAGGATGTTGCGCACGGTGGCGCCGCGAAAGCTGTAGATGCTCTGCGCGTCGTCACCCACCACGGTGAGGCCCGCGCCGCTGGGCTTGAGGCCGCGCAGGATGCGGGCCTGCAGGTGGTTGGTGTCCTGATACTCGTCCACCAGCACATGGTCGAAGCGCGCGCCGAGTTCCGCCGCCAGCCTGGGCTCGGACATCATCTCGGCCCAGAAGAGCAGCAGGTCGTCGTAGTCCAGCACGTTCTGTTCCTGCTTGGTCTCCACATAGGCGCCGAAGAGGCGCTTGAGTTCTTCTTCCCAGGGGCTGCACCAGGGGTAGCTGGCCTGCAGCACCTGGGCCAGCGGCGCCTGGCTGTTGACGGTGCGCGAGTAGATGGCGAGGCAGGTGCCCTTGCGCGGGAAGCGTTCTTTCGTGGTGTCGAAACCCAGCTCGTGCCGCACCAGGCCCAGCAGGTCTTCGGCGTCGCCGCGGTCGTGGATGGTGAAGGATTCGTCCAGGCCGATGCGGCCCGCGTAGTCGCGCAGCAGGCGCGCGCCGATGCTGTGGAAGGTGCCTGCCCAGGGCAGCTGCGGCGGCTCCTTGCCGGCCAGGCCCATGGCCTGTTGCAGCACGCGGCCGGCGCGGCGCTCCATCTCGGCGGCGGCGCGGCGCGAGAAGGTAAGCAGCAGCAGGCGCTGCGGGTCGGCGCCGTGGCGCAGCAGCTGGGCCACGCGGTGCGCCAGCGTGCTGGTCTTGCCCGAGCCGGCGCCGGCAATCACCAGCAGGGGGCGCGTGTCTTCTTCAACGCCCAGGCCGTGCAGACCGTGCAGGACGGCTTCGCGCTGTTCGGCATTGAGTTGCGCCAGCGGGTCCGGCGCGGCGGCAGCAGCGGGTGGGGGCGGGGTCAGCGTGGCACTCATGGTGATGGCTTCTTCAAATCGGGCGGCAGGATTCACACATGACAAGGCAGATGGTTTCGCCCGGGGTTGCCACGGCCATCACAGCGCGGCGCACGCCTGCCACCCAAACGAAATCTGTTCAAATATCCAGTGACTGTATTTTTAACCAGTCATTGAGCGGCTGGCAAGTGCCTTTCGTCGCCTTCCAGCGGGGCAGAGCGGGGCTGCCCAAAACCCGGGCAGTCCGGGCCGGGCCCTTTGCTGGCGCGGCCTGCGCGCGCAGGTCACGGCTTATCCACAAGTTTGGGCACAGTTTGTGGGGATAAGACGTCGGCCCGACTTCGCTCAGGCGGCGGGCGGCGCGTACAGCTCCTCGGCCAGGGCCTGCAGCAGCTCGCGGTTGACCAGGGGCTTGGTGAAGATATGGCGCAGGCCCAGGCGACGTGCCTCGGCCTCGTCGATGCTGTCGCGAAAGCCTGTGCACAGCAGCACCGGCAGGCCGGGCTTGAAGTGGCGCGCCAGTTGCGCCAGCTGCAGGCCGCTCAGGCCCGGCATGGTCTGGTCGGTGATGAGGGCGTCCACTTCGGCCGGCGCGGCCTCCAGCGCGGCCAGCGCCTGGGCCGGGTCGCCGAAGGTACGGGCACGGTAGCCCCAGTCGGCCAGCAGCTCGGCCAGGTAGCTGGCCACGGCGGCCTCGTCGTCCACCACCCAGATCTGCTGGCCGCGGCCGGCGGGGATGAGGTCTGCATTCTGCGGCGCATCGGCCGCCGGGGCCGGCGGCTCCACGACGGGGAAGAGCAGGCGGAAGCGGCTGCCGCGGCCGGGATCGGAGTCCACCACCACGTGCGCGGCCGAGCGGCGCAGGATGCCGTGCACCACCGACAGGCCCAGGCCCGTGCCCTTGCCCACGTCCTTGGTGGTGAAGAAGGGGTCGAACAGGCGCGGCAGGTGCTCCGGCGCAATGCCGCTGCCGTTGTCGCTCACGTCCAGTGCCAGGTAGCGGCCGCTGAGGCGCTGCTGGCTGATGGCGCAGAGCTGCCCGCTCATCTCTACCCGGTGCAGGTGCAGGTCGATGGCGCCCTGCTCGTCGATGGCATCGCGCGCGTTGATGAGGAGGTTGACCAGCACCTGGTTGAGTTCGCCGGCATCCATGCGGATGTTCGGCTCCTCGTCGATGCGCAGGCGCAGCTCGATGCTGGCGGGAATGGACGGGCGCATCATGGCCACCGCCTCGCGCATCACCTGGGCGGGGGAGATGATCTCCAGGCTGTTGTTGGCCCGCGTGCGCGTGAAGCTCAGCATCTTGGCGATGAGGTCGCGCGCGCGTTCGCTGGCCGTGATCACCTCGCGCAGGTAGCGCGCCAGCTTGCTCTGCTTGTCGGGCACGAAGCGGTCCAGCGCCAGGTTGGAGTAGCCCAGGATGGCGGCCAGGATGTTGTTGAAGTCGTGCGCGATGCCGCCGGTGAGCTGGCCCAGGGCCTGCACCTTCTGCGATTGCTGCAGCTGGCGCTCCAGGTCCAGCTGCACGGCCTGAGCCTGCTCGCGCTCGGAGCGGTCGCGCGTGAAGACGTAGAAGTTGCGCGACTGCGGGTCCCAGGTGATGGAGATTTCCACCGCAAAGGTGTGGCCGTCCTTGTGCCGGTGGCGCGAGAGGAACTGGTCGCGCCCGGTCTGCAGCAGCCGCTGGCGGCGCTGCTCCAGGGCCGGCGTGTCCTCGAACGCTTCCAGCTGGCCGATGTGCATGCCGATCAGTTCGCTGGCCGCGTAGCCGGACAGGCGCTGGTAGGCCTCGTTCACCTCGAGGATGCGGCCGTTCTCGTCCTGGATCCAGAAGCCGTCGATGGCGGTGTCGAGCACGCGCTTGTGGCGCTGTTCGGCCTGGCTGCGCTCGGTGATGTTCTCCGCGACCGAGACATGGCCGAGCAGCTGGCCGTCCTCATTGCGCAGCGGCGTGACGGTACGCTCCAGCACCACGGTCCGGCCCAGGCTGTCCCGGCCATGCACGCGGCCGCGCCAGACCTGGCTGGCCTGCAGCGTGGCGCGCATCTCTTCGGCCTGCACGGGGTCGGGTGTGAAGGGGGCGGCAAACAGCGAAAGATTCGCTTCCTCCTGCGGCGGCAGTGCGCCCGAGAGCTGGTGCGAGGCGCGGTTGCGCCAGCGCAGGCGGCCGTCGAGGTCGGTGACGATGACGGTGGCCGCGATCGATTCCAGCGCCAGCGCCTGCGTGCGCAGGGTCTCGTTGCTCTGCTGCAGCTCAGTCGTCTGGCGCGCCAGCGCCTGGTAGGGCCGGCGCACGGTGACGACGAACATGGCGCGGTAGATCAGCACGTAGCAGACGAACTTGTACAGGTGGCCCAGCAGGTTGGTCACGTC
>JAJZUZ010000194.1 GCA_021845965.1 Pseudomonadota bacterium
TCAAACGAAGCCTGCACCGGCTCGGGCCGGCACCGGGGACATTTCACGAACCGCAACCTGGTGTCAGGCGTGGGCTCAAAGTCCGGTGTATGAAGGGAGATGCACGAAAAAAGCGCCGCCGAGTCAGGCTGACCGGAGGCACGGGTCGAATTATGGCACAGATCAGGGTTTTTACCTAATGCCCCTGCTTCAGGCCGGATCGGGGGTCAGCTTGAGGAAATGCTGCCGGTAGTGCGCCAGCTCGTCGATGGATTCGTGCACGTCGGCCAGGGCTGTGTGCTTCTGTGCCTTCTTGAAGGCGCTGTAGACCTCAGGCCGCCAGCGCTTGGCCAGCTCCTTGAAGGTGCTGACGTCCACATTGCGGTAGTGGAAGAAGGCTTCCAGCCTGGGCATGTACTTGACCAGGAAACGCCGGTCCTGTCCGATGCTGTTGCCGCACATGGGAGTGGTGCCCTTGGGCACGTACTTGCCGAGGAAGGCGATCAGTTGCGCCTCGGCCTCGGCCTCGGTGGTCGTCGACGCCTTGACCTTGTCGATCAGGCCGCTCTTGCCATGCGTGCCCTTGTTCCAGGCATCCATCTTGTTCAGGACCTCGTCGCTCTGGTGGATCACCAGCACCGGTCCTTCCACGCGCGGCTCCAGATTGGGGCCGGTGACGATGACCGCGATTTCGATGATGCGTTCTTTTTCAGGGTCCAGGCCGGTCATCTCGCAGTCGAGCCAGACCAGGTTGAGATCGGATTTCGGCAGTGGGGTTGGGTGCGCACTCATGGGCCCGATTGTCGCTGATCCCCTACACTCGCTCTCCATGCAAGCTGCCGCCTCTCCCCTCCATCCCAGCCTGGCGCTGACACTGGTCTTCGCCGCCGCACTCGTGCTGGGCCTGGCCCTGAAGTTCTGGCTGGCGAGCCGCCAGGTCCGCCACGTTGCCAGCCACCGTGCCACGGTACCGGCCGCGTTCGCCGACGTGATGCCGCTGGCCGCGCACCAGAAGGCGGCCGACTACACCATCGCCAAGGTGCGCTTCGGCCTGCTGCAGACCGCCGTGGGCGCGGCCGTCCTGCTGGGCTGGACCCTGCTCGGCGGCCTGGACGCGCTGAACCAGGCGCTGCTGGCCTGGCTGGGCGGCGGCATGGCACAGCAGCTGGTCCTGATCGCTGGCTTCGTGCTGATCGGCGGTCTGATCGAACTGCCGGTCTCGCTGTACCAGACCTTCGTGCTGGAGCAGCGCTTCGGCTTCAACAAGATGACACCGCGCCTGTGGCTGGTGGACATCGTCAAGTCCACCCTGCTGGGTGCACTGTTCGGCCTGCCGATCGCGGCACTCATCCTCTGGCTCATGGGCGCGGCGGGCCCGATGTGGTGGCTGTGGGCCTGGGGCGTGTGGATGGGATTCAACCTGCTGCTGCTGCTGATCTACCCCACCTTCATCGCCCCGCTGTTCAACAAGTTCCAGCCGCTGGAAGACGAGACCCTGAAGGCACGCGTGCTGGCGCTGATGCAACGCTGCGGCTTCTCGGCCAAGGGCCTGTTCGTGATGGACGGCAGCCGGCGCAGCGCCCACGCCAATGCCTATTTCACCGGCTTTGGCGCGGCCAAGCGTGTGGTGTTCTTCGACACCCTGCTGGCCAAGCTGAGCCCGGGCGAGGTCGACGCCGTGCTGGCACATGAGCTCGGGCACTTCAAGCACAAGCACATCCTCAAACGCATCGTCAGCCTGTTTGCGCTCAGCCTGCTGGGTTTTGCCCTGCTGGGCTGGCTGGCGCAGCAGCCCTGGTTCTACACCGGCCTGGGCGTCGCACCCAGCCTGCAGCTGCTGGTGCCGACCCTGGGAGCGGCCGAGGCCGGCTCCAACAACGCGCTGGCGCTGCTGCTCTTTGTGCTGGTGACACCGGTGTTCAGCTTCTTCATCGCCCCGCTGCTCTCCGTGTTCTCGCGCAAGCATGAATTCGAGGCCGACGCCTACGCCAAGGCGCAGACCAACGGCCAGGACCTGGCGCGCGCCCTGCTCAAGCTGTACGAAGACAATGCCTCGACGCTGACGCCGGACCCGCTCTACGTGGCCTTCTACTACTCGCACCCGCCGGCCAGCCAGCGTCTAGCCCGGCTGAGCACCACATGAACGGCAACGCTGCCCGCCGCGCGCTGGGCCCAACCGACATCGTGACCCAGCTGGCGCAATTGCAGGGCTGGACGCTGCAGGGCGATGGCCCGGAATTGTCCATTGCCAAACGCTACGAGTTCGCGAACTTCCATGAGGTCATGGCCTTCGCCAATGCCGTGGCCTGGATCGCGCACCAGCGCGACCATCACCCGGAGCTGCTGCTCAGCTATCGCCATTGCACGGTGGCCTGGCGCACCCATGACGCCGGCGGCATCACGCGCACTGACTTCGACTGCGCGGCACAGGTCGACGCCCTGCGGGAGCCGGCCGCTTGAACCAGAAGGTGGAACTCGACCGTGGACTGGTGGTGGCCAGCCATGGCCGCCACGTGGTAGTGGAGACGCCGGAAGGCCGACGCCTCATCTGCCACCCGCGCGGCAAGAAGAACCAGGCGGTGGTGGGCGACCGCGTGCTCTGGCTGCCCAGCGGCGACGAAGGCAGCATCGAGAGGGTGGAGGAGCGACGCAACCTGTTCTACCGCCAGGACGAAATCCGCACCAAGAGCTTTGCCGCCAATTTGGACCAGGTGCTGATCCTGATCGCCGCCGAACCCGAGTTCTCCGAGAGCCAGCTGGCGCGCGCCCTCATCGCGGCCGAGGCCGAGCGCATCCGCCCTCTCATCGTCCTCAACAAGAGCGACCTGGCCGAGCCCTTTGCGCGCGCCTGGTCCCGGCTGGCGCCCTACCGGCGCATGGGCTATACGGTGCTGCCACTGAGTCTGAAGGGCGCCGAAGGCCAGGACGCCGGCCTGGCCGCGCTGCACACCGAATTGAAGGGCCGCGCCACGCTGGTGCTGGGCCCCTCGGGCGCCGGCAAGAGCACCCTGGTCAACCGCCTGGTACCGGGCGCCCAGGCACAGACCGGCGAGATCTCGACCGCGCTGAACTCGGGCAAGCACACCACCACCAGCACCAGTTGGTACTGGATGGACGGGGCGCGCAGCAGCGCCCTGGTCGATTCACCGGGCTTTCAGGAGTTCGGCCTGCGCCATATTGAAGCCGCGCAGCTGGCCAGCCTGATGCCCGACCTGCGGGCACACGCGGGCGACTGCCGCTTCTACAACTGCAGCCACCTGCATGAACCGGGGTGCGGCGTCATGACCGCGGTGGATGAGCAGGTGGACGGCACGGGCATCAGTCCGTCACGCTACAGAATCTATAGCGAACTGCACGCGGAGCTGTCGCAGGCGCCGCGCTACTGAAGTCCTGTATTCAACCAATCAGGCGCGCCAGCGTCAGCAGCGCCAGCAGCAGCATCCACATCACCACTGAGCGCCAGACCAGTCCCACGACACTGCGCAGATGGGCGAGCTGCGGCTCGTTGCGCGCCGAGGCGGCCGGCATCTCGGCCTGCGACTCGCCCTGGGCCATGGCCATGGTGCCCAGACGCACATTGATGGCGCCCGCCGTGGCTGCGACGAGGAGTCCGTCGTTGCCGCCGCTGCCGGCGCTCTCGGGCAAGGCCTCGTAGCGGCGCCAGTTGTCGATGGCATCCTCGAAACTGCCCACCACGGCAAAGCCCAGCGCGGTCAGGCGGCTGGGCAGCCAGTCGATCGCCTGCCAGGCGCGCGCGGCCGCACTGCAGGCCGCCTCGCTGACCGAGGGTGCCTGGCGCCGCGACACATGAGGCCAGTAGCGGGTCACGAACTCGGCGAGGCGATACATCACAGCGCCCGCCGGCCCCAGGCCCAGCACGGCCAGCACGGCAAACCAGGTGAAGACGCCCAGTACATGGCGATGCGCCGCGAGCACGGAAAACTCGATCACGTGGCGGATGATCTCGCGCCGCGGCAGTTCGCTGGCATCGATCTGGCGCCACTCGGCCAGCAGGTGGCGCGCCTGCTCCTCATCGCCGGCCTCCAGGGCCTTGCGAATGTCGGTGAAATGATGGCTGAACTGCCGAAAACCCAGCGTGGCGTAGAGCACCAGCACGTTCCACAGCAGGGCCAGCGGCCAGCCCACGAAGACGGTCAGCAGCCAGTAGATGGCCATGGCCAAGGCACTGGGCACGCCCACCGCGAGGCCCC
>JAJZUZ010000195.1 GCA_021845965.1 Pseudomonadota bacterium
TGTGGATCACCTGCGGCGCCAGCCTCTCGCCCTGGAACACCCATCTGTCCAGCGAAGAGTACGAGCCCGACGCCTTCGACACCAACGACAAGCGCTTCAAGGCCTTCAGCAGGAATCTCTTTGGTGATGAGAGCATCGCCAATCCCTATCACTACGGCCACCTGCCGGAGGTCACGGTGCATCCGGATGGCAGCGGCACCATCGTCAAGCATTTCTGCCTGGGACGCCTGTCCCACGAACTGGTCGAGGTCATGCCCGATCGCCGCACCGTGCTGATGGGCGACGACGCGACCAATGGCGGCCTGTTCATGTTCGTCGCCGACAAGCCGGCCAAGCTCTCTGCCGGCACGCTCTATGTGGCCAAGTGGCAGCAGACCTCGGGTGTGGGGCCGGGCAGCGCGCGGCTGTCGTGGATCCGGCTGGGGCACGCCAGCAGCGCGGAGATCGAAGCGCTGGCCAGCCGCGTCAAGCCGACCGACATCATGGACGTGAAGACGAAGGATCCGCAGGACGCCAGCTACACACACATCCGCTACAGCGGCAAGGACAACTGGGTCAGGCTCAAGCCGGGCATGGAGAAGGCGGCGGCTTTCCTGGAGACGCACCGCTATGCCGCGCTGGTGGGTGCCAGCATGGGCTTCACCAAGATGGAAGGCACGACCGTCAACGCCCGCGACAGGATCGCCTACTCGGCCATGAGCTACATCCAGGCCTCCATGGTGGACGGCAGCACCGACATCAAGGTACAGGGACCCAAGTCTGGTGCCGTGTACGCGATGAACCTCAAGGGCGGGCAGGCGGACCAGACCGGCGCGCCGATCGACAGTGCCTGGGTGCCGGTGGACATGGCGGCACCGGCGGCCCTGGTGGGCCAGGATCTGGCCACGCCGGACGCGCTGGGCAACCTGTCGCACGCGGATCGCATCGCCAACCCCGACAACATCAAGTTCTCCGAAGCCATGCGCACGCTGTTCATCGGTGAGGACAGTGGCCGCCACGTGAACAACTTCCTCTGGGCCTACAACGTGGACACCGGGCAGTTGTCACGCATCCTGTCCTGCCCCGCCGGCGCGGAGTCCACCGGCTTGCAGACGGTGGACGCGATCAACGGCTGGACCTACATCATGAGCAACTTCCAGCACCCCGGTGACTGGGAGAAGCCGCTGCATGACAAGGTCAAGGCGGTGCTCGACCCGCTGGTGCGCGCCAACTACAAGGACCGCTACGGCGCGTCCGTCGGTTACCTGACGGGTGATGTGGCAGGCCTGAAGCTCTGAGCGGAACGCGTCACAAATACTTATTGCGGCGGCCACGCGTTCGTCACACTTGATCCACATCATGCAGCCATTCTGTTTCAAGGATGGCATGCATGAAGGTCGCTGTAGTCGGTGCGGGTTATGTGGGTCTGGTGACGGCAACTTGCCTGGCTGAGCTGGGCCATGAAGTGGTCTGTGTGGACAGCGATCCGCGCAAGATCGAACTGCTCAAGTCGGGCGTGGTCCCGATCCATGAGCCCGGTCTGGAGCCCATGGTCCAGCGCAACAGCCAGGACTCGCGCCTGCACTTCACCAGCCGCCTGCGCGACGCGCTGGAGTCGGCCGAGGTCCTGTTCATTGCCGTGGGCACGCCGCCGCAGGAGGATGGCTCGGCCGACCTGTCCCACGTGCTCGCGGTCGCGCGCCAGGTGGGACAGCAGATGAGCCGGCCCCTGGTCGTGGTGAACAAGTCGACGGTGCCGGTGGGCACGGCAGAACAGGTCGAGACTGAGATCCGCTCCGCTCTGGCCGAGCGCGACCGGGAAGCGCTGCCCTTCGCCGTGGTGTCCAACCCCGAATTCCTGAAGGAGGGCGCCGCCATCGATGATTTCATGCGGCCCGACCGCATCGTGATCGGCCTCGGCGATGGGGCCATGGCCGGGCAGGCCCGCGACGCCATGACCCGCCTGTACGCCTCGCTGAACCGGCACCATGAACGCACGGTCTGGATGGACCTGCGCAGCGCCGAGCTGAGCAAGTACGCGGCCAACGCCATGCTGGCGGCGCGCATCTCCTTCATGAACGAGGTGGCCAACCTGGCCGATCGGGTGGGGGCCGACGTGGACGCCGTGCGCCGCGGCATTGGTAGCGACAGCCGCATCGGCCCGAGCTTCCTCTACGCGGGCACCGGCTATGGCGGCAGCTGCTTTCCCAAGGACACCCGCGCACTGATGCAGACGGCGATGCACCACGGCAGCCAGATGCATCTGGTGGAGGCGACCGAGCGGGTCAACCAGACGCAGCGCCAGATCCTGGCGCGCCGCGTCAAGGACCTGTTCGGCCCCAACCTGGCCGGCCGTACCTTCGCCCTCTGGGGGCTGGCGTTCAAGCCGCAGACCGACGACATGCGTGAGGCACCGAGCCGGGCCCTCATCCGCCAGCTGGTTCTGCACGGGGCGCGGGTGCAGGCGCACGACCCGATTGCCATGGAGGCGGCACGCACCGTGCTGGCCGAGGACCTGGCCGATGTCGACCCGCAACTGCAGCGCGTGCACTTCATGGCCGACGCCGCTTCGGTGTTGCAGGGGGCCGATGCGCTGCTGGTGGTGACCGAGTGGAAGCAGTTCCAGAACCCCGATTTCGAGGCCATCCGCGACACGCTGCGCCAGCCGCTGGTGCTGGACGGGCGCAATCTCTACGATCCGCTGCACCTGCAGCGTCTGGGTCTGGCCTACCTGGGCATCGGCCGGCGCAATGCCCTGGCGGCGCAGATCGCCAGCCGGCTGCGCACGGCCGTTGCCGCTGACGGATCCACCGCGCCGACGCCCGCGATGGTCCATGCCTGAGCGGCTGCCGCGCGGCTTCGGATGGCTGATCGCCGCGCAGTTTCTCTCCGCCCTCGCCGACAACGCGCTGCTGATCGTCACCATTGCGCATCTGCATCATCTGGGCGCGGCCGCCTGGTGGGCGCCACTGCTGAAGTTCGCCTTCACGCTGTCCTATGTCTTCCTGGCGCCCTTCATCGGGGTGCTGGCCGACGCGGTCTGCAAGCGCGGGCTGATGGGCTGGATGAACGGGCTCAAGCTGCTGGGCACCCTGGCGCTGCTCGCCGGCGTGCACCCGCTGCTGGCCTTTGCGGTGGTCGGTCTGGGGGCGTCCATCTACGCGCCGGCCAAGTACGGCCTGCTGACCGAGAGCGTGCCGCCGGCGGCGCTGGTGGCGGCCAACGGATGGATCGAGTCCTCGGTCGTGCTGTCGGTACTGCTGGGGACGGTGCTCGGCGGCAGCCTGATCGCGCCGATCTGGCTCGACGCGGGCGGGGTCCGCTCGCTGGGCGCACTATGGCCCCTGCATCGGGGCCCTTCCTCGCCCGGACTCAATGTGTCATTCGTGCTGGTGATCGCCATCTATGGCCTGTCGGCCCTGTGCCATCTGGGCATCCGGCGCAGCGGGGCGCGCTACCCGGCCCGGCGGCTGGCGCCGGCGCAGCTGCTCATCGACTTCTGGGCGTCGAACCTGCGGCTGTGGCGTGACGTCAGCGGCGGTCTGTCGCTGGCCGTCACCACCGTGTTCTGGGGCGTGGGCGCGACGCTGCAGTTTGCCGTGCTGCACTGGGGCGTACAGGTGCTGGGCCTGCGTCTGGACAGGGCGGCCTATCTGCAGGGGATCGTGGCCATCGGCGTGGTCGGGGGCGCCGTGCTGGTGGCGCAGCGCCTGCGCCTGCGTCATGCGACCGGCGTGCTGCCCCTGGGGCTGCTGATGGGCGCCCTGATGGCGGTGTCGGTCTGGGTGCCGGGCTGGCACTGGGCCGTGCCCTCGCTGCTGCTGATCGGGGTGTTCGGCGGCATGCTGGTCGTGCCGATGAACGCCCTGCTGCAGCACCGTGGCCACCGCCTGCTGACCGCAGGCCAGTCCATCGCCGTGCAGGGTTACAATGAGAACCTGAGCATCCTGGCCATGCTGCTGCTGTATGCGGGGCTGCTCGCGCTGCACATTCCGGTGCAGGCCATCATGGTACTGGCCGGCCTGGGGCTGGCCGCCTTCATCGCGTGGCTGCGACGGCGGCACGGACGCAGCCGCACGCTGCTGCGCCTGTCAGGCCATCTGTTGCGACGCGACTGAGCGCCGCGCCGCCGCGGCCACCGTGCCGCTGCACAGCGCCAGCTTCATCACCGATTCGATCTGGGTGATGATCGATCCCCAGTCGGC
>JAJZUZ010000196.1 GCA_021845965.1 Pseudomonadota bacterium
CGGCAGCTGGGCGTGCGCAGCATCGAGTGGGTGCAGGTGTCCTTTCTCAACCTCATTCCCGAACTGCTGAGCGGACGCTTTGACGTCATTGCCGCCGGCATGTTCGTGACGCCGCAACGCCTTCAGCGGGTGGCCTTTTCCCTGCCGTCGCTGCGTGTCGCCTCGGGTCTGCTGGTCCGCGCCGAAGCCGCGCGCGCCGGGCAAGATGTCAGCGAGTGGCTGCAGCACGCGGGGGGACGGATCGCCACCGTCGAAGGCGCCGTGGAGCAGGAGCGCCTGCTGGCACTGGGCGTGCCGGCGAGCCGCCTGGTGTCGGCCACGTCCGCCAGCAACGGGCTGGATGAACTCCGGCAGGGTCGTGCGGACGCGCTGGCGCTGTCGTGGCCGACGGTCTATGCCATGCAGCAGAAAATGGGCAGCGCGTTCAAGGCCTACCGGCTCCAGGTGCCGGGCCATCCCGCCTATGACGAGGTGGCCTTTGCCTTCGATCCGACCCAGCAAGCCCTGGTCCAGGTATGGAACCAGGCCTTGCGCGGTGTGCGGGGCAGCGAGGCCCATCTGCAAGCCATCCGGCCCTTCGGCCTGTCGGCGAGTGACGTGCCCGCCGGGGCCACCGGGGGCTGAGCATGAGTGAGTCCACCACCGAATCGCAGCACGTACCATCCCGTTGGTACGAGCGCATGTGGCTCGTGTGGCTGGCGATCGCCGGCTCCATCGCCGTGTGCACGATGCTGACGCTGCAGCACGTGCACCAGGACGTCAAGCTGAGGCAGGCCAACGAGGCACTCCTCGATGTGATGTGGGCCAACGCGGATATCCAGCGCGGTGTCATGCACCTGATCCTGGGCGAGAGCGGCGACCTGCGCTGGGACCAGGCGCAAGGGCTGGTGCTGTTGCGCCAGGGGCTGACGGGCTACCGCCGTGCGCTCGATGCGGACGAGAGCCGGCCCGGAGGGGGGCGACTGGTCCGCGATATGCGCGTTCTCTCCGAGCGTCTGGACGCGCTCGACCGCGCCTACCTGGCGCACAGCGCGCATCTGCAGGTGGACGCCGGTATGCGGATGGTGGCCTACGACCTGGTGCAGCATTCCACGGCCATCATGGTGGGTGTGCGCGCGGACCTGGAGCGGGTCGAGCTGGAGGTGCATGGCCAGTTCCAGCTGACCATGCTGCTGTCCATCGCCATGCTCGCCAGCATCTGCGGTGCCCTGATCTATGCCAAGCTGCGGCGGGACGAGGCCGTGCGCGCCTTGAGCGAGACCGAGGAGCGCTGGCGCCTGGCGCTTGACGCCGCCGGCGATGGGGTCTGGGACTGGGACGTGCCGACCGGCAAGGTGCATTTCTCCTCCAACTGGAAGTCCATGCTGGGTTATGCGGGTACCGAGGTGAGCGCCAGCCTGGAAGAGTGGCGCAGCCGCATCCATCCGGATGATCTGGCCTCGACCCTGGCCGCTGTGGACGAGGCGCGTATGGGGCGCGTCCCGCAATACCGGGCCGAGTACCGGATGCGGACCCGGGAGGGGCAATGGAAGTGGATCCTCAGCCGGGGCATGGTCTTTGAGCGGGACGCGAAAGGCAGCGCCGTGCGCATGCTGGGCACGGTGGCAGACCTGTCGGCCTTGAAGGAGGCGCAGGCCACTGTCGAGCGGCAGGCCAGCAAGGACATGCTCACCGGGCTGCCCAACCGGCGTGTCTTCAGCGAACAGCTCGGCCTCGAAATCCGCAAGGTGCTCAGCGGGCGCGAGAAGCTGGCGGTGCTCTACATCGACCTGGACCACTTCAAGGAAGTCAACGATGCGCTGGGCCACCCCATGGGCGACCAGCTGCTGGTGCAGGCCGCGCGCCGGCTGCAGGGCTGCCTGCGCGGAACCGATCTGCTGTCGCGCCAGGGTGGCGACGAATTCATCGTGCTGCTTCCCTTGCAGGGAGACATCAGCCGCGTGCAGGACGTTGCCGAGCGCATCCTCGTGGCGTTTGACCAGCCTTTCGAGCTGGCGCCGGATACGGTCTATGTGTCGGCCAGCATCGGCATTGCCTTGTGTCCGGACGACGACAGCACGCCGGAGGAGCTGCTGAAGGACGCCGACCAGGCCCTGTACGCGGCGAAGGAAGCCGGCCGGCGCCGCTACCACTTCTATGCCGCGTCGATGCAGGAACAGGCGACGGCCCGCGTGAAGATGACCAATGAGCTGCGCGCGGCGCTCACGGGGCAGCAGTTCCATCTGGCCTACCAGCCGATCGTGGACTTGCGCGACGACCGCGTGTTCAAGGCGGAAGCGCTGGTGCGCTGGACCCATCCCGAACGGGGGGAGATCAGCCCGGCGCAGTTCATCCCCGTGGCCGAGCGTTCCGGCCTCATCGTGCCCTTGGGCAACTGGATCTTCGAAGCCGCCGTGGCGCAGGTCAAGCACTGGCGCGAGGCCTTCGAACCGCGGTTCCAGCTCAGCATCAACAAGTCGCCGCTGCAGTTCCGTGTGCGCACCATCTCGGCAGAAGCGGTCAACCTGCTGGACATCCTCGCCCGCGAGGGGCTGCCCGGCGAGAGCATCATCGTCGAAATCACCGAGGGCCTGCTGCTGGATGCGAGCCCGGACGTGGAGGCGCGGCTGCACCAGTTCCACGACGCGAAAGTCGACATCGCCCTCGACGACTTCGGCACCGGCTTCAGTTCCCTTTCCTATCTGCAGAAGTTCGACATCGACTTCATCAAGATCGACCGCGCCTTTGTGCGCAATCTGCGCCTGGGCGGGAAGAACCTGTCCCTGTGCAAGGCCATGATCACCATGGCGCATGAGCTGGGCATCCGGGTGGTGGCCGAGGGCGTGGAGACGCAGGAGCAGGCGGCGCTGCTGCGCGAGGCCGGCTGCGATTTCGGCCAGGGTTACCTCTGGGGCAGGCCGGTGCCGGCGGCGGAATTCGAGCGCCTGTGGTTCGGGCGTACCGCCCACGCCGACGTGCCTGTGTGAAGCGCGCGCCGCGATATCACGTTTCGTGATGCCCCCATGCGGGGCCTGGCCTGCCGCAACAGACGCTGCGGCGCTACAGTGCTGCATCCCCTGACGAATTTGGCCGGCCGGACTAGTGTCCGGCCCCGACGGAGTATTTTCGAATGATCGACGTACTGGTCATCGGCGGCGGCAACGCCGCCCTGTGCGCCGCCCTGATGGCGCGCGAGGCCGGCGCTTCCGTGCTGCTGCTCGAAGCGGCGCCGCGCGAGTGGCGCGGCGGCAATTCCAGCCACACGCGCAATCTGCGCTGCATGCACGACGCGCCGCAGGACGTGCTGGTGGAAGCCTACCCGGAAGAGGAGTTCTGGCAGGACCTGCTCAAGGTCACCGGCGGCCTCACCGACGAGAAGCTGGCGCGCATGGCCATCCGTGCTTCCAGCACCTGCCGTGACTGGATGCGCCAGCACGGCGTGCGCTTCCAGCCGCCGCTGTCCGGCGCGCTGCACGTGGCGCGCACCAACGCCTTCTTCATGGGTGGCGGCAAGGCGCTGGTCAACGCCTACTATCGCAGTGCCGAGAAGCTGGGCGTGCAGATCCGCTACGAGGCGCCGGTGGACCGGCTCGACCTCCAGGATGGACAGTTCAAGGCGGCCTACGTGAAGGGCGAGCGTATCGAGGCGCGCGCCTGCGTGCTGGCTGCCGGTGGCTTCGAGTCCAACCGCGCCTGGCTGCGCGAGGCCTGGGGCCAGAACGAGCGCGGCGAATGGCCGGCCGACAACTTCCTGATCCGCGGCACGCGCTTCAACCAGGGCGTGCTCATCAAGCACATGCAGGAGCAGGGGGCCGACATGATCGGCGACCCCACGCAGTCGCATTGCGTCGCCATCGACGCGCGTGCGCCGCTGTACGACGGCGGTATCTGCACCCGCATCGACTGCGTTTCGCTAGGCGTGGTGGTGAACCAGCAGGGCGAGCGCTTCTACGACGAGGGCGAGGATTTCTGGCCCAAGCGTTACGCCATCTGGGGCCGCCTGGTGGCGCAGCAGCCGGGGCAGATCGGCTACTCCATCATCGACAGCAAGGCCATCGGCCGCTTCATGCCGCCGGTCTTTCCCGGCGTGCAGGCCGACAGCCTGCCCGAGCTGGCGCACAAGCTGGGCCTGCCGGTGGAGACCTTCATGCGCACGCTCAACGCCTACAACGCGGCCTGCCG
>JAJZUZ010000197.1 GCA_021845965.1 Pseudomonadota bacterium
CAGGCCCTGGGTGCGGCGCGCAAAGCCGATGACCTTGTGCAGGCCCGGCTTGAGCAGCGGCTTGTAGGTCTGCTCCGCCAGCGAGCCCGCGGCCGGCTGCTGCACCGTGTGGAAGCCTGCCATCACGCAGCGCCCCTCGTTGAGGGCGCGGATCGCGTCCACGCTGCCGGTGAAGCGCACGTCCAGGTGCAGCTGGTGCTGGCTGGCGGCGTGGCCACGCAGCGCGCTGATGGCGTCGTCGTGGCTGGCATAGAGCGTCAGCACGTGTACCGCGTCGTCGAACGCCACCGCATAGGCGCGTTCCAGGTCGGCGCGCAGCGCCTCGATCTGCGGCGCCAGGCGCGCCTGCGCCTGGCGCTCGGCCCACAGCAGCTTGTTGCCGAACTCGCTCAGGCGCGCGGCCTGGCCCTTCTCCCACACCAGCAGCTCGTTGCCCAGTTCATCCTCCCAGCGCTTGAGCTCGCCCCAGACGTGGCGGTAGGACAGGGCGAGCTGGCGCGCGGCGCCGGAGATCGAACCCGACTCCTGCACGGCGTTCAGCAGGTCAAGCAGCGGGTTGCGGATCAGGCCGGGCTGCTCCTGGCCTTGCGGGACGAAGGTGTAGTGAAACTGCAGCCTATGCACGATGGTTCATATGGTAGGGATTTGAGGCGCTTCGTACGATACCCCACTTCCTGTATCGCCCCTGATGTCCACCTTCACCGATAGTGCGGCCACCGCGCTGCAACTCATCTTCTCCTCCGATCCCGTCCTGCACGCCATCGTCGGCCGCTCGCTCGCCGTCAGCGCCAGCGCCTGCGCCGTCGCCTGCGTGCTCGGCCTGGTGCTGGGCGCCTGGCTGGGGGTGGCGCGTTTTCCGGGCCGCGGCGGCGTGCTCACCGTGCTCAACACCCTGCTGGCCGTGCCCTCGGTGGTGGTGGGGCTGGTGGTCTACCTGCTGCTGTCGCGCTCGGGACCGCTGGGTTCGCTCGGCTGGCTGTTCAACTTCCAGGCCATGGTGCTGGCGCAGGCCATCCTGGTGCTGCCGGTGTCCACGGCGCTGACCCGCCAGGTCATCGAGGACGCGGAGCGCCAGCACGGTGAGCAGCTGCGTTCGCTGGGCGCCGGCACCACCTTGCGCGGCCTGCTGCTGGCCTGGGACGAGCGCTACGCCCTGCTGACCATGCTCATGGCCTCGTTCGGCCGTGCCGTCTCGGAAGTGGGGGCGGTGATGATCGTCGGCGGCAACATCGACGGCTTCACCCGCGTCATGACCACCGCCATCGCGCTGGAGACCAGCAAGGGCGATCTGCCGCTGGCGCTGGCGCTGGGCCTCATCCTGCTGTCGGTGGTGCTGCTGCTCAACACGGCCATCGCGCTGGTGCGCCACTGGCGCGAGCGCGTGGAGGGCAGCAGCCACGGCATCCCCGCCGGCGTGGAGGCCATGGTATGAGCGCCGTGCTGCCGCCGTCCGCCCTGGCCCGCGGGCTCGGCCTGGCCCGGCAACCCGGTGCAGCCGTGCTGCGCCTGCAGGAAGCCGGCGTCAGCTTCGGCACCCTGCAGGCGCTGCGCGACATCAGCCTCAGCATCCAGCCCGGCGAAGCCGTCGCCCTGGTCGGTGCCAACGGCAGCGGCAAGAGCACGCTGCTGCGTGTGCTGCATGGCCTGCTGCGCCCGAGCACCGGCCAGCTCGAACAGGGCAGCCAGGCGCGCCAGGCCATGCTGTTCCAGCGGCCCTTCATGCTGCGCACCAGCGCGCAGAACAATGTGGCGCTGGCGCTGTGGCTGCGCGGTGTGCCTTGGCGTGCCGCCAAGGTCCAGGCACTCAGCGCCTTGCAGCGCGTGGGCCTGGCGGACAAGGCCGCGCAGGTGGCCCGCACGCTTTCGGGTGGCCAGCAGCAGCGCATGGCGCTGGCGCGGGCCTGGGCCCTGCAGCCCGACGTGCTGCTGCTGGACGAGCCCACCGCCAGCCTGGACCCGCACGCCAAGCGTGAGGTCGAGGAGCTGATCGCCGAATTCGCCGCCGGCCAGGGCCGCGCCCACCCCGTCACCCTGGTCTTTGCCAGCCACAACCTGGGGCAGGTCAAGCGCCTGGCCACGCGCGTCATCTACCTGGAGCTGGGTTGCATCCAGGCCGACCTGCCGGTGGAGGAATTTTTCGACCCGCAACGGCTGCAAGCCGTTTCACCTTCTGCACAACTGTTCGTCAAAGGAGAACTCGCATGATCCACTTCAAGTCCACCCTCGCCAAGGCCGCTCTCGGCGGTGTCCTGGCCCTTGCCGCGCTGGCCGCCTCCGCCCAGAGCATCGTCATGGCGTCGACCACCTCCACCGAGCAGTCGGGCCTGTTCCCCTACCTGTTGCCGGCCTTCAAGCAGGCCAGCGGCATCGACATCAAGGTCGTGGCGCTGGGCACCGGCCAGGCGCTGGACATGGCGCGCCGCGGTGACGCCGACGTCGTCTTCGTGCACGACAAGGTGGCCGAGGAGAAATTCGTGGCCGAGGGCTATGGCGTCAAGCGCCTGCCCGTCATGTACAACGATTTCGTGCTGATCGGCCCCAAGGCGGATCCCGTCGGTGTCAAGGGCAACGACATCGTTGCCGCACTCAAGAAGCTGGCGACCGCCAACGGCACCTTCATCTCGCGCGGCGACAAGAGCGGCACCAACGCCGCCGAACTGCGCTTCTGGAAGATGGCCGGGCTGGAGAACAGCAAGGGCAGCGGCTACCGGGCCTGCGGCTGCGGCATGGGCCCGGCGCTCAACATCGCCTCCAGCGAAGGCGCCTACGTGCTGGCTGACCGTGGCACCTGGCTCAACTTCAAGAACCGCGGCGACCTGGCCATCCTGGTCGAGGGCGACACGCGCCTGTTCAACCAGTACGGTGTGATGATGGTCAACCCCGCCAAGCATCCGCAGGTCAAGGTGGCCGAGGTGCAGAAGTTCATCGACTGGATCGTCTCGCCCGCCGGCCAGAACGCCATCGCCGGCTACAAGATCAACGGCGAGCAGCTCTTCTTCCCCAACGCCAACTCGGCGCATTGATGACACGGGGCCGGCGCATGCAAGCCCTGCTGCCTGCGCTCGGCGCCGCGCTGGCCCTCGGGGCCGGCAGCTGCGCCGCGGACACCGCCGTGGCGGAGTCGCAGCCGCTGGTGGTCTACGCGGCCGGCAGCCTGCGCGAGGCGCTGACGGCCCTGGCCGCGGATTTTGAAGCGCGCAGCGGCCGCAAGGTGGTGCTGACCTTCGGCGCCTCCGGGCTGCTGCGCGAACGCATCGAACGCGGCGAGGGCGCCCAGGTCTTCGCCTCGGCCGACACCGGGCATCCGCAGCGCCTGGCAGCACGCGGGGGCTGGCAGGCGCCGCAGGTGTTTGCGCGCAACAGCCTGTGCGCGCTCACGGCGGCGCACATCGAGGCCACGCCAACGACCTTGCTGGCCACGCTGCTGCGTCCCGACGTACGCCTGGGCACCTCCACACCCCAGGCCGATCCCTCGGGCGACTATGCCTGGGCCCTGTTCCGCAAAGCCGAGCGCGTGCGCGCCGGCAGCTACGCGCTGCTGGACGCCAAGGCGCTCAAGCTCACGGGCGGGCCGGATTCGCCCAAGGCGCCGGCCGGCCGCAACACCTACGGCTGGGTCATGGAGCAGGGACAGGCTGACGTGTTCCTGACCTACTGCACCAACGCCGTGCTGGCCCGGCGCGAGGTGCCGCAGCTGCAGGTGGTGTCGATACCGCCCGAGCTGCAGGTGGGTGCGGCCTATGGCCTGACCCTGCGCAGCGATGCGGGCGGCGCGGCGCGCGACTTCGTGGCTTACCTGCTCTCGGCCGCGGGCCAGCGTGTGCTGCAAGGCCACGGGTTCGGCCCGCCCTGAGCGCCGGGGGTACTCGGGCTGACCCTTGCCCCTTTTGGGGGATAGGCGCGGGCAGGGCGTCTTCCTAGAATTCCTCCACAGGAAAAAGATGGGGAAGGAGACCCCCGGGGTGGCCTGCCGACACCCGCGGACAAGGTCGCCCCCCGATGCCATGGCCTATTGCCCCAACTGCAACGCACCCATCGTCAAGGACGCGCAGGACTGCGACGTCTGCGGGACCTCCTTCGGCCACGACAGCTGGCTGCCGCTGGACGCGCTGCCGCCGCCCGCGCC
>JAJZUZ010000020.1 GCA_021845965.1 Pseudomonadota bacterium
ACCCATCATGTCCGCGAAGAAGCCCCTGTACCGTCACGCCGATGGCGTGCTGCCCAACACGCTGGCCCTGGCCGTTGTCGTCCTGGGCTATCCCCTGAGCGTCGCCCTGCTCGGCGCCTCTTCGTGGCTGCTCAATCTCGCCGGCCTGCTGCTGCTGGTGCTTACGCTCACCTGGGCGGCCTACTTCATCCACGAGTTCGCCCACCACGCCATCTTTGCCAAGGCTGAAGTCAACACCCGCTGGGGCGTGCTCATGACCTGGATCACTGGCAGCTGCTACGCGCGCTTCGACGACCTGCGACGCAAGCACATGCGCCACCACATCGAGCGTGCCGACGTCGTCACCTTCGATGTGCACGGCTTCATCAAGCGTTCCCCCGCCTGGTTCCGCGTTGCCGTGCTGGCGCTGGAGTGGCTCTACATCCCCGCGGTCGAACTGATCATGCACACCTTCGTCGTGCTGCGACCTTTCCGCGCCGACGGTAGCGCGAAGGAACGCCTGCGCATGATGGCCATCGTGGCCGTGCGCGCGGCCGGCTTCGCGCTGCTGGCCTGGTGGTCGCTCAAGGCGCTGGCGCTGTACGCCCTCGCCTACCTGGTCTTCATCACCCTGCTGCGCTTTGCCGACTGCTTCCAGCACACCTACGACGCCTACCCCATCCTGGACGACGCACCCATCCCGAACGACAAGGTGCGCGACCGCGCCTACGAGCAGGCCAACACCTACAGCGACATCGTGGGTCTCAAGAGCCCGGTGCTCAACCTGCTGTGGCTGAACTTCGGCTACCACAACGCCCACCACGAACGCCCGACCGAGCCCTGGTACCGGCTGCCGGCCTATCACCGCTCGCTCTACCCGGACGACTACGCGCAGGTCATCCCGGCCGGCGAGCTGCTGCGCAGCTTCCATCGCAACCGGCTGCGCCGCATCATGGCCGAGGACTACGGCGTGGTGGCGCCGCCCGGTACGGCGCGCCGCGCCGACAGCTTCCTCGGTGCCGTCGGCGTCTCGTTTCTGACGGCGGTGTGAGATGAAGCCGTCCTACGGACGGGGGCCTGTCCCCACCCATTTCTCATGTGCGAACGTGGCGAGAACGGTGTCAATCGAGGCGCGCGCAGAAGCCCAGACTGGGCGTCTGGGCAAGGCGCGCAACGACGAGTGGCGCCGTTCCCGTCACGTTCCCTTCGGGTTGCGGCAAAGAAAACCATGCGGGGTGTTGCGTGGACTTGCCGGGGCCCAAGCCCGGCGGCGCCCACGCGCCTACCGCATGGCCTTCTTGATCCGCAACGCATCATGAGAAATGGGTGGGGACAGGCCCTGACCGGCAAAGTGGTCCTGATCACCGGTGCCGCAGGCGGCATCGGCCGGGCCCTGGCCGCCGCCTTTGCGCGCGAGAGCGTGCGCCTGGTGCTGCTCGATCGCTCGGCCGAACCGCTGCACGCCCTTGCCGCGCAGTTGCAACCTATCACCCAGGTCGCAGCACATGCCTGCGACCTGAACGACGATGCCGCCGTGGCGCAGCTGGTCGAGACGCTGCGCGCCTCGCACGGCCGCGTGGACGTGCTGCTCAACAACGCCGGCGCCGAATACCCCACGCCGCTGGCCGACGATGCGCCCGACGCGATGGCCCGCTGGTCGCGTCTGCTGGACAACAACGTCACGAGCATGGTGCGCCTTACGCGCGCGCTGCTGCCGCTCCTGCCCGCGGGCGGCAGCATCATCAACCAGTCCTCCATCTGGGGCCGCAGTGCGGTGGCGGACTTCTCCGCCTACGTGGCGAGCAAGCATGCCGTGATTGGCCTCACGCGTGCGTTGGCCTGGGAGCTGGCGCCGCGCGGCCTGCGCGTCAACGCCGTCTGTCCCGGCTGGATCCGCACCGACGCCGCGCTGGCTTCGCTGCAGGCCATGGCGGCGAAAGAGGGTCGCTCCGCGCAGGCGATCGAGCGCGAGCTGCTGGCACGCCAGGCCATCCCGCGCTGGCTGGAGCCGGCGGACATCGCCGGCGTCTATCTCTTCCTCGCCAGCGAAGACGCGCGTTGCCTCACCGGCCAGAGCCTCGTCGCCAGCCATGGCGAGGTGATGGCATGAGTTCGTCGGCCGCCTTTGCCGGCCAGCTCGCGGGCCGCGTGGCCCTGGTCACGGGCGCGGCCACCGGTATCGGCCGCGCCACGGCGCTGGCGCTGGCGCACGCCGGGGCCGCCGTGGCCGTGAACCACCTGCGTCAGCCGGACGCCGCGGCACAGCTCGTGCGCGAGATCGAGGCCCTGGGCGCCCGCGCCGCCGCCTTCGACGCCGACGTCACGCGCGCCGCTGACGTGGCGCAGCTGCTGACGGCCGTCGAAGGCGAACTTGGCCCCGTCGACGTGCTGGTCAACAACGCCGGCGTCATCCTGGAAAAGCCGCTCACCGATACGCGCGAGGACGAGTGGGACCGCCTGCTCGCGGTCGACCTCAAGTCCGTGTTCCTCACAGCGCGCGCCGTGCTGCCGGGCATGCGGGCGCGCGGGCGTGGCGCTATCGTCAACATCGCTTCCGATCTCGGCATCCTGGGCCGCGCCAACTTCACGGCCTACTGCGCGGCCAAGGCCGGCGTCATCGGCCTCACGCGCGCGCTGGCGCGCGAGGTGGCGCCGCACATCCGCGTCAACGCGGTCGCGCCCGGCGCGGTGCACACGGCCATGGTGTCGCCCGAACTCATGAGCGCGGACAGCCTGGCGCAGGAACTCTCGGCGCCGCAGGGCCGGATTGCGGAGCCGTCCGAGATCGCCGCCAGCGTGGTCTTCCTCGCCAGCGATCTGGCGCGCTTCTACTGCGGGCAGGTGCTCGGGCCCAACGGCGGCTCGGCCATGCCGTGAGCGGACGGGTTGCCATGTCTGCCAGGCCCGACAACACCCGCCGCGCGGTCGCGCTGCTGTTCTTCTCGGCCACGCTCTGGGGCCTGAGCTGGTGGCCGCTCAAGGCCTTCGCCGCGCAGGGCCTGGCCGGCGCTTCGCTGTCGCTGCTGAGCTACGGGCCGGTGGCGCTGCTGGGCCTGCTGTTGCTGTGGCGGGAGCGCACCGCCTGGCGCTCGCAGCCCGGCATGTTGCTGTGGCTGGGCCTGGTCGGTGGCAGCGCCAACGTGGCCTTTGTCACCGCGCTCATGCGGGGCGAGGTGGTGCGGGTGATGCTGCTCTTTTACCTCTCACCGGTGTGGTCGGTGCTGGGCGGGCGCCTGTTCCTCAGCGAGGCCATCGGGCGCCGGCGCCTGCTGGCGGTGGCGTTGGCGCTGGTCGGGCTGGGGGCGGTGCTCGGTGGCACGGCGGCCCTGGACCACGCACTCAGCGCCACCGACTGGCTGGCGCTGGTCTCGGGCATGGCCTTTGCAGGCAACAACCTGCTGGCGCGGGCCACACCCGGGATACCCATGGCCAGCAAGACGGTGGCGGTCTTCCTCGGCGGCGCGCTCACCGCGGCCCTCATGCTCGGCTTGGGCGCACCCGTCCCGGCCTGGGGCGCGCTGTCCACCGGCACCCTGCTGGGCGTGCTGGCCTACGGCTTCATCTGGCTGGGCCTGGCCATGGTCACCTGGCAGTACGGCGTCACGCATCTCGAAACAGGGCGCGCTGCGGTGATCCTGATCACCGAACTGGTGGTGGCCGTGAGCTCCTCGGTGCTGATGGGTGAGGAACAACTTGCGCCGCGTCTGGTGCTGGGCGCGCTGCTCATCGGCGTAGCCGCCCTGCTGGAAGCGACCGACAACCCCCGGCCGGCCGAGGCTGGCAAGCGACTTGCTACGGAGTAAACATGAGCAATACCGTCTGGATGAACCAGCTGGCCTGGCCCGACTACGAGGCCCGGGTGCAGCGCGAGCAACCCGTGATCTTCCTGCCCGTGGGTGCACTGGAGCAGCATGGCCCGCATCTGCCGCTGGGCACCGACGCCATGCTGTCCACGGCCGTGGCGGCCGACACCGCCGCCCTGGTGGACGGACTGGTGGCGCCGGCGCTGTCCTACGGCTACAAGTCGCAGCCCAAGTGCGGCGGCGGCCAGCACTTCTGCGGCACCACGAGCGTCGATGCCGCCACGCTGATCGGCTCGGTGCGCGATGCGGTGCGCGAGTTCGCGCGCCACGGCGTCACCAAGCTGGTGTTCGTCAACGGCCATTACGAGAACCAGTGGTTCCTGATTGAAGGCATCGACCTCGGCCTGCGCGACCTCGGCCCGCAGGCCAAGCTGCAGGTGCTGCGCCTGGAATACTGGGACTTCCTCACCGAGCAGACACTGGCCGCCGTCTTCCCCACGGGCTTTCCCGGCTTTGCGCTGGAGCACGCGGCCGTCATCGAGACTTCGCTCATGCTGCATTACCACCCCACGCTGGTGCGGCAGGACCTGATCCCGGGTGATCCGCCGGCCGACTTCCCGCCCTACGACGTCTACCCCACCAAGCGCCACTGGGTGCCGCTGTCGGGTGTGCTGTCTTCGGCGCGCGGGGCCACCGCCGGCAAGGGCCAGCGCATGGCGGCCGAAGTGACCCAGCGCATGGCCGAGGCGGTGCGCCATGAGTTCGGATGACGCGGCCATGAGCCCCGGCCCGCAACCGCTGGACCCGCTGCGCTGCGCGCTGCTGCTGATCGACCTGCAACGCGACTTTCTCGACCCGCGTGGTTATGCGGCCCAGGCCGGGCTGGACGTGGAGCGTCTGCGCCGCGTCATCGGTCCCGCGCTGGCCTTGCGCGAGGCCGCGCGCGAGAGCGGCATGCGCATCGTCCTCACGCGCGAAGGGCATCGCCCCGACCTGGCCGATTGCCCGGGGACCAAGTGGGCGCGCAGCCGCGCCGCGGGTGCGGAGATCGGCTCGGCCGGCCCGCTGGGTCGCCTGCTGGTGCGGGGCGAATACGGTCATGACCTGATCGACGAGTTCAGCGCGCGCGAGGGCGAGCTGGTCGTTGACAAGCCGGGCTACAGCGCCTTTCACCAGACCGACCTCGACCAGATCCTGCGCGTGGCGGGCATCACCACGCTCATCGTTGCCGGCGTCACCACCGAGGTCTGCGTGCACAGTACCGTGCGCGCGGCCATCGACCTGGGCTACCACTGCCTCACGGTGAGCGACGCCTGCGCGTCGTCGCAGCCCGAGCTGCAGGCCCCGGCGCTGGCCACGATGCATGTGGAAGGAGGCGTCTTCGGCGAGGTGACGGATCACGCCCGCCTGCTCCACCGCCTGCCGCAGACGCGCTGGCCCATTGGGGCGCTGGCATGAGCCGCAGCGACTGCGAGGTGTCCCGATGACCCAGGTGAAGAAGCTCTGGCCTCTGCTCACGGCCACGCACCGCTACGACAAGTCGCTCTCCACCTGGCGGCGCGGCCAGGGGCAGATGATCGAGGCACCCATCCTCGCCTACCTGATCGAAACGGCGAACGGCCGCATCCTCTATGACGTGGGCTGCGACCACCGCAAGATCCACGACCCGGCGCTGCGTGCGCGGCACTACAACCCGCAGGAGTTCGCTTTCGGTGCGCCCGAGATGAGCGAGGAGCAGCGCATCCCCGCCCATCTCGCACGCCTGGGGCTCACACCGGCCGACGTGGACCTGATCTTCATCGGCCACCTGCATTTCGACCACGCCGGCGGCCTCAAGGAGCTGCGCCGTTGCGGCTGCGGCGCCGAGATTCACGTGCAGCAGGCCGAGGTGGACGCCGCGCGGCACGACCCGGCCGTCTTCCCCGACGACCTGCTGGACGATGCCGGCAAGGCCCTGCAGTTCCGCCACCTCACGGGTGAATACACCGTGGTGCCGGGCGTGCAGGCCGTCGCCACGCCGGGCCACACCGCGGGCCATATGTCGCTGTGGATCGAGCTGCCCCAGGGCCGCCCCGTGCTGCTGGCCGGCGATGCGGCCGATCTGCAGGAGAACCTCGATGACGAGGTTGCGCCGGGCAACTGCTGGCAGGGCCGGTACCACGAGGCCGAGGCCAGCATCCGCAAGCTCAAACGGCTTGCGACCGAAACCGGTGCCTGGCTCTGGCCCAATCACGACATCGACTTCTATCGCCGCCTGCGGCCCTTCCCCGATCCCTATGCCTGAGGCCACCCCCGACCCCTGGGCCGTGCGATCCGAGCCGATCACGCCGCTCGTGCCGCCGCGCTACCGCGGCGTCTGGCAGCGCACGCTGCTGCAGACGGCCGACAGCGTGGACGACAGCAGCTGGGTGCGCTGGCTGCAGCTGGGCCGCTGGCATGCCGATCTGCGCGTGCCACGTGCCGCGCGTCTGGGCACCATCGTGGCGCAGCGTGGCGGCTACAGCCCCGTGGCGCTGGCCCAGCTGCGCCTGCAGCAGGGCTTTGCCGGCATCACCCAGGTCGAGACCGGCGTGGGCGGCGAAATCTGCACCTGGCACCGGCTGGTGGATTACCAGCCCGCCGGACCCCATCCGGACGCGGGCCACATGTCTTTCGAGACGCCCGAGCGTGTCGTGGAGATCGGCGTGCATGGGGTCTACCGCGAAGTCTGGGAGCGGCTGGAGGGCTCCACCGGCCGCAGCGCGGCCCTGGCCGAACCGGCGCGCCGCGATGGCCAGCCCGCGGCCCGCCTCTTCCTGGCCGGGCGCTACCTGATGCGCGTGCGGCCCTGCGCCTATGTGTGGCAGCCGGACTTTGAAATTTCCTTCGGCGCGATCGAGGCCGGCCGTTGGCGCGTCGAACACTCGACCCGGCCCGAACTGGAAGGGCAGGTGCTGGCCCTGGCGCTGGAGCGCACCGGCCTGGACCAGGCCCAGGTGCAGCTGGACGGTGCGGCCGGCGCCTGGCGCCTGCTGGAGTGGGACGAAGGGTAAAAGCTGTTTGCGCCCCGGCGGCGCCCGGGCTGGGCGTTCAAGGCCGGGTGACCCGTTACCATTGCGGGATGGATACAGCCCTGCAAAACATCGTCGAGCGCGTGCGCCAGGCCGCTTCGACCGGCACCCCGCTGCGCCTGCGCGGCGGCGGCAGCAAGGATTTCTACGGCCAGTCGTTGCAAGGCGAGGTGCTCGACACCCGCCCCCTGCAGGGCATCGTCAGCTACGAGCCGTCGGAACTTGTCATCACCGTGCGCGCCGGCACCCCGCTGGCCGAGGTGGAGGAGGTGCTGGCCGAGCGCGGCCAATACCTGCCCTTCGAACCGCCGCACTTCGCGCAGAACGGCGCCATGGCCACCGTGGGCGGCATGGTGGCCGCCGGCCTCAACGGCCCGGCGCGTGCCAGTGTGGGCGCGGTGCGCGACTACGTGCTCGGGGCCCAGATGCTCAACGGCAAGGCCGAGCTGATGACCTTTGGTGGCCAGGTCATGAAGAACGTGGCCGGCTACGACGTCTCGCGCCTGCTGGCCGGCTCGCTGGGCACGCTGGGCCTGATCACCGAGGTCTCGCTCAAGGTGCTGCCGCGCGCCGTGGCCGAAGCCACTTTGCTTTTCGAGCTGGACGAAGCCAGCGCCCTGCAGCAGCTCAACGCCTGGGGCGCACAACCGCTGCCCCTCAACGCTTCCTGCTGGAACCGCGGCGTTCTCATGGTGCGCCTGCGCGGCGCCGCTGCCGCCATTGCAGCCGCGAAGAAGACCATGGGTGGCACGGTGATGGACGACGGCCAGGCCACCCTGCTGTGGAATGCGCTGCGCGAACAGACCGCGCCCTTCTTCGAGCTGGCCGAGGGCGAGTCGCTGCTGCGCATCAGCGTGCCCGACACCGCGCCGCCGCTCAACCTGGGCCCCACGCTGATCGAATGGCACGGCGCCCAGCGCTGGCTCAAGCTGCCGCTCAACGCCGCGCCCGACCGCGGCGGCGTGCTGGAACGCACCAGTGGCCACGCCACCCTGTTCCGCGGGGGCGACAAGAGCGCCGGCGTCTTCACGCCGCTGGCCGCCCCGCTGGACCGCATCACGCGCGATCTGAAGCAGCAGTTCGACCCGGCGGGCATCTTCAACCGCGGTCGCATGTACCCCGATTTCTGAGCAAGGATTGGCGGACACTTTATGCAAACCAATCTCGCACCCGAATTCAAGAACACGGCCGACGGCCGCGTGGCCGAAGCCATCCTGCGCAAGTGCGTGCACTGCGGCTTCTGCACCGCCACCTGCCCCACCTACCAGCTGCTCGGCGACGAGCTCGACGGCCCGCGCGGCCGCATCTACCTGATCAAGCAGGTGCTCGAGGGCGAGGCGCCCACGCGCAAGACCCAGGCGCACCTGGACCGCTGCCTGACCTGCCGCAACTGCGAAAGCACCTGCCCTTCTGGCGTGGACTACGGCCACCTGGTCGACATCGGCCGCAAGATCGTGGAAGCCAAGGTGCCGCGCCCGGCCAGCGAACGCTTTGTGCGCTGGGCCCTGAAGGAAGGCCTGCCCTCGCCCGCCTTCGGCCCGGCCATGAAGATGGGCCAGCTGGTGCGCGGCCTGCTGCCTGCCAGCCTCAAGGCCAAGGTGCCGGCCAAACAGAACGCCGGTGCCTGGCCCACGCGCCCGCATGCGCGCAAGGTGCTCATGCTCGCGGGCTGCGTGCAGCCGGCCATGATGCCCAACATCAACAGCGCCACCGCCCGCGTGCTCGATGCCGCCGGCATCGAGACCCTCGTCGCCGCCAAGGCTGGCTGCTGCGGCGCCGTGAAGTTTCACCTCAACGACCAGGACGGCGGCAAGGCCGAGATGCGGACCAACATCGACGCCTGGTGGCCGCATGTGGAAGCCGGTGTGGAAGCCATCGTCATGAACGCCTCGGGCTGCGGCGTGACGGTGAAGGAATACGGCCACATCCTGCAGGACGACCCGGCCTATGCCGCGAAAGCCCGGCGCATCAGCGAACTCACCAAGGATCTCAGCGAGCTGCTGCCCGAGCTGGCAGAGAAGCTGCGTGGCAAGGTTGCGGCCAAGGCGGGGCAGATTGCCTTTCACCCGCCCTGCACGCTGCAGCATGGGCAGCAGCTGCGTGGCGGCGTGGAGAAGCACATGGCTGCGCTCGGCTTCAAGGTCAACACCTGCCGCGTCGAGCCGCACCTGTGCTGCGGCTCGGCCGGCACCTACTCGGTGCTCAACCCCGAGCTGGCCTACGAGCTGCGCGACCGCAAGCTGAAGAACCTGGCCGAGATGCAACCGGAGCAGATCGTTTCCGCCAACATCGGCTGCATCACCCACCTGCAAAGCGGCACCGGCACGCCGGTGCGGCACTGGGTGGAACTGCTGGACGAGGCGCTGGTCGGCTGAGCGCAGGCGGGACGAATGGACTAGTCCCGGGCAACGACCCAGGGCGCATGAAGCGCCCAGGCCCGCCTGCTAACCAGCCCAAGCCATGACCGTCGGACACTGGATTTCCCTGCACAGTCTGGTCGTGCTGAGCGCGCTGGCGCTCTATGTGGCCACCACCCGTACCCTGCGTCAGCGTCGCCATCCGTCCGCCGCCATTGCCTGGCTGCTGTCCATGCTGCTGCTGCCCTATCTCGCGCTGCCGCTGTACATCCTGTTTGGCAACCGCAAGTTCGTGCGGCCGTCCCACGCGCGATCGGCATCGGGGCCTGTTCCAGCCGCCGAAGCCAGTGAGAACCAGCGCGCCCTGCAGGCCCTGGCCGCAAACATGGGCATGCCCCCGCTGGTTCCGTTCGGGCACTTCGTGCTGCACCATGACGGCGCGCAGGCCTATGCGGCACTCATGGCGCTGTTGGAGGGAGCTGCCGCGTCAATCGAGCTGAGCACATTTGTGCTGGGACGCGACGCGCTGGGGCGGGCGGTGTGCGAGCGGCTGGCAGCCAAGGCACGCGCTGGCGTGCGTGTGCGCGTGATCGTGGACGGCATCGGCCGCTACCTCGGGGGCTTTGCCGATCTGCGCGCACTCCGTGCCGCCGGGGTGCAGGTGGCGGTCTTCATTCCGCCGTTTTCCTCGGCCGTGCCGGGCCGCACCAATCTGCGCAACCATCGCAAGCTGGTGCTGGCCGACGGGGCGCGCCTGTGGACGGGCGGCCGCAATCTCGCCGCGGTCTATTTCGATCAATTTGAGCCCAAGGCGTCGCGGTCCCAGGCCTGGATCGACCTGACGTTCGAGGTGGACGGCGCGCTCGCGGCACAGGCACGCACGCAGTTCGAACACGATTGGGCGCTGGCGACGGCACAGGGCAGGTCCGCGGTGCATGGGCGCGCGGCGACAACGCTACCTCCAGTGGCGCCGCTGACTTGCTGCGCCCAGCTCATTCCCAGCGGTCCGGATCAATACGAGGACACGGTGTATACCCTGCTCATCTCGGCCTGTCACCGCGCGCGCGGACGCATCCTGGCGGTGACGCCCTACTTCGTGCCCGACACGGCATTGGCCATGGCGCTCTCGCTGGCCGCGCGGCGCGGCGTAACGGTGGATCTCGTGCTGCCACGGCGTTCCAACCACGCGCTGGCTGATCTGGCCCGCATGGCGGCGCTGCGCGACCTGCACGCCGCGGGCGTGCGCATCTGGCTGACGCCCCGCATGGTTCATGCCAAGGCGGTTGTCTTTGACGAGGAAGTGGCGCTGGCCGGCTCGGCCAACCTCGACGAGCGCAGCCTCTTCCTCAACTTCGAGCTGATGGTCGCCTTCTACAGCCGGCCCCAGGTGCAGGCCTTTGCCGCATGGATTGATGAGCTGCGGCAGAAGGCATCCGCCTTCGACGCCCGAGCACCGCGCCTGTCGCGCGAGATCCTGGAAGGCGCAGTGCGCTGGCTGGCCTTTCAGCTGTAGGCGCGTGTAGGGCCGTCTCGCGTGGGCGGCGCACTGACCTCAATTGCCGCCGATCACGGCCTCGATCTCGGCAAAGGTGAGTGCCACCTCGTGCGTCTGGAACTGCACGCCCAACTGGCGCGCGATCTGCGAGGCCGAGAAGATGCCCAGCAGGCGCTGCCGGCGGTCCGGTCCCTGGCCCACCACGATGGCGTGCGCACGGCCATCGGCCTTCAGCGTGGCCACGATGTCGCCTACGCTGGCCTTCTTCACGTCCTCGATCGCCAGTGCCTCCACCTGTTCCACCGGCACCATCACGTCGGCCACGCGCAGGTCGCGTGGCCGGGACTGGCGCTTCTGCGCCACCTGCACCGGCTTCTCGCCGAGGATGTCGTTGGTGGTCACCACGCCCGCAATGCGCTTGCTGTCGGTCACCACGATGAGCAGGCGCACGCCGCGCACGATCATGGAACGGTTGGCTTCTTCCAGGGTGGCGTCGTCGTGGATGGTGGCCGCGGGCAGCTGCGTCAGGTCCGTCATCACCAGGCTCGCGGCGGAATCCACCGTCACCGCCGGCGGGTTGAATGCCTCGAAGAGGAAACAACCGGAAGGCGCGATCGCCTTCTTGGTCAAGGGGCGGTAGTCGAGAACTTCATTCATGGGCACACCTCACAAAGTTGGGAGACGCTGGACCGTGCAGGGCGTCGCAGCCTCTACACGGTTGGTGTGTCATGGGGCCGCGAGAGTTCCGTTGCTGCAATACCTTGCAGGCTAGTGAGGGGGTGGGGGCGCGTCGTCCGTAGTACTACGCATGGGGTGCACCGCGGCGGTGCAGCGCGTGTCGCCGGCTGGAGATTTACCGGCCCTTTGCACTTCCCCGCTTGATTCCCCTGCGCCCATTTCCCATACTGGAGGTTCCGGCGCCCTGCGGGGCGCCGCCCGTTGGTACGGGCCGGCCGGACGAACTCAGGAGGAAGGAGCGTGGCATGAACGCAGGTATGGAGGGTGGCCCGGTCGCGGCCACCGAGGGGGCGGCAGGCCAGACGCTGCTGGCGCAGAACCAGCTCTTCTTCGAGTGTTATGACGCGGCCCCGGACACGACCAAGAACCACTTTGTCGCCCTGCTGGTCGGGCGCCTCTACAAGGAGGCGCCGCCCGCGCTGCGCACGCAGATCATCGACCGCCTGGTTCAACCTCTGGGCCTGCTGTCCCTGGCCGGCGTGGCCAACGGCGTCTTCTCCCGTCTCCTGCTGCGTGCCGATGGCGGCGATCTGCCCGGCATTGCCGCGGCGCAGGCCATCCAGGGGGCGGACGTTGTCTCGCTGGTGGACTTCGCGCAGCAGGTCAGCGGTGACTGCGTGGACGGACTCTATGGCCTGCTGACCGCCAACACCGCGGCCTTGACGACCGCCGCCGCGCTGGTGTTGCTGGCGGTGTTGCGCAAGCGGGTGCAGGGCAGGCGCTGAACGCCTTTTTGTGCGTGGGGGGACCCGATCGGCATGCGTCGCGTGCCGCGTCCGCACTGCGGGCGCCTCCGGGAAAGGCCGATAGAGGGCAAGACCGTCTGCCAGACGCAAGGCGCCGGGTCGGCGTGAGCGCCGCATCGTCCATCGACATCCCGGTTCAATCGAGAGGAGAGCAGGTGTGAGCGAACAGCTACCCATATTCGACGCCGCGAAGTACAAGAGTGCACAGCGGGAGCAATGGAACAAGGATGGTGCCGCGTGGCGGCGCTGGAACCCCGTCCTGGATCACTGGTATGGCGAAGCGACCCGCCAGATGCTGGATCAGGCCCGGATCCGGCCGGGCCAACGCATCCTGGACATCGCCGCCGGCGCGGGTGAGCCGGCCGTCAGTGCCGCGCTGCGCGTGGGTCCGGGCGGCTACGTGCTGGCGACCGATATCTCGGAGGGCATCGTCGAGCTGGCGCGCCAGGTGGCCCTTGAACGCGGGCTGCGGCAGATCGAGACCCGCACCATGGACGGTGAACAGCTGGATCTGCCGGACGCCTCCTTTGACGCGGTGCTGTGCCGGCTGGGCCTGATGTACATGCCGCATCCGGTGGCTGCGCTGCGCGCGTGGCGCCGCGTCCTGAAGGACGGCGGTCGCGTCGCCGTTGTCGTCTTCTCCACGCCGGAGCGCAACAGCTGGGGTGCTGTGCCGGCGGCCATCATCCGCCAGCGCGCGCAACTCCCGCCGCCGGTTGCGGGGCAACCCGGTCCGTTCAGCCTGGGCAATCCCGGCGCGCTTGAAAGCCTCTTCCGCGAGGCGGGCTTCGCGCACCCCGAGGTGTTTGCCATACCGGCGCCCCACCGCTCGGGCAGTGCCGCGGAGTATGTGCGGGTCGCCAGCGAGGCCTTCGGCGGATTCAATGCCATGATGGGTCGCCTGTCACCGCCGGAGCGCGCGTCGGTGTGGCGCGAAGTGGAGGAGACCCTGCGGCGTTTCGAATCACCGGGCGGCTTCGAGGCGCCGGGTGAATGCCTGGTCGCCGCGGCCACGAAGTGATCCGGCCGGGCCGGCCGGCCTCGGCGCATCCTCCCGGGTGCAGCACCGGGTGGACGCCTCAGCTGTCCCACCCACCGCCATCGCTGACTGCCCCACCGTCGTCCCACGACCCCGCGTCACTGAGGCCGAAGTTCTCTCCGCCCATGTCGGCGTTCGCATCGAAGACCGGTTCGTACACCTGCGTATTCGACACGTCAACGGCGTCGCTGTGCGGCGCGCCCTCGCTGAACAGGCGCCGGCCGATGGCCTCGGCCGCGACCACGCCCGCGCCCACGGCGAGACCCGTGGCCACGCCGCCCATGATCTGGCTGCCCAGGCCCGTGCTGGCTGGTTGGCCATAGGTGGGTGCCGGCTGGGCATAGCCGCCGCCATAGGCGGGCTGCAGCGTGGGGCCGTCCAGCGGGTAGGTCCGCGGGGCCGGTGCGCGGCGCCGGAAGACGAGGTAGCCGAGGACGATCACGCCGATGGCGAGCAGCAGCGGCAGCAGCCACGAGACGGTGGCCGCCGCGGGGCTGGCCGCCGCGGTCGCATGGGCAGCACCCGTGGGCAACGCGGCGCCGGGCCTGCCGGCCAGCTCATTGCGCAGGGCGCGCACGGCCTCGGGTTTGGCGAAGGGCAGGCCGGGGGCGAGCCGCTGCGCCTCGGCCAGCGATTTGCGCGCCGGGCTGAGCCGCCCCTGGCGCGCATACAGCTCGGCGCGCACGTAATGGGCCTTGGCGCTGTTGGGGTGCGAGATGAGCACCTGCTGCATCATCAGCTGCGCTTCATCCAGCTTGCCGGCCTGGGCGGCGGCATAGACCTGGTTCAGGGTCGGCTCCGCATCGGCCAGCGCTTGGCCGGCCGCGAACGCGAAGGCAGAAAAGAGCAGGGCAGTGGCGAAACGCTTGAGAGAGGAGATCATGGTTGTTTGTTGAGGGTCCAACGCGAACAGAAGGTTTCGATCCCGCGGATCACCAGCAAGTTCCGACGGTGCCATGGGGCCGCTGAGGCGGCGGCGGATTTACCGGACGTTTACACGGCCACCGTCAACAGGCCACGCGCAGGCGGCGTTGCTTGTTCATCCCAACCACAAACAAAGGATGCAAGATGAACTTCAAGACCGTTGCCACCGCCACCCTGATCGCCGGTTTCTGCGCCACGGGTGCGTTTGCGCAGACGCCCGCTCCCGCTGTCGCCCCGGCCGCCGCGCCGGCCAAGGCTGAGCTGTCTGCCGACAAGGACGCCATCAAGGCCGACCGGGAAAAGCTTGCCGCCGACCGCAAGGCCAAGGCCGATGCGGCCACGATCAAGGCCGACAAGGCCAAGCTGAAGGAAGACCTGGCCAAGGCCCGCAAGGACCGCGCCGCCGCGCGCCACGCGAAGAAGGAAAAGGCCGCCGAGCCGGCCCCGGCCGCGAAGTAATCGCGCCGCCCTCAACAGGCCGCCCGTCTGCAAGACCGGCGGCCTGTTGTCTTGTGAGGCGGCACGGCCGCGGTGCCGGACCATGGGTGCGCCGGCGACCGCCTTCTCAGTGGCCGTGTCGTGTGGCCCAGACGGCAGTGAGCAGGATGAGCCCGCCACCGACCAGGGTGTGCAGCTCCAGCTGCGCGGCCCCCAGCAGCACCGACGACACGCTGGCAAACACCACCTCCGTCAGCAGGATGAGCGAGGTGGCGCTGGCGCTCAGGCGCGCGGCGCCGTACTGCAGGCCCAAATTGGCGGCAAGGAAGGCCAGGCTGACCCCCAGCGCCAGCAGCTTCCACTCGCTGGCGAGGATGGGCGGCGTGGGCACCAGGCCGAGCTGGCTGCCCAGCAGGCCCGCCGCCAGCGCCATGACGGCGCCGCCGCAGAACATGGCGAAGGCGCGCGCCTCGTCGGGCGTGTCCTTCAGCTTGAGCAGCAGCAGGTTGGTGAGCGCGAAGCTGAAGCCGCCGATGATCGCCAGCCAGTCGGCCAGGCCGGTGGGCACGGGCCAGGGCGATTGCGGCGTCTTGAGCACGATGATCACGCCGGTCAGCGCCAGCAGCAGGCGCAGCAGGGCGCGCGGGCCGGGGCGCTCGCCCAGCATCAGCCAGGCCAGCAGCACCGTCCACGCCGGCATCAGGTAGAACAGCAGCACCACACGCACGACGTCACCCACGGTGACGGCCCAGTTGAAGCCCACATTCGTGAGGCCGGAGGCCACCATCAGCAGCCACAGCAATGGGTGGCGGCCCAGGCTGTGCCAGGCGCGCGGGCGCCAGGCCAGCAGGGCCAGCAAGGCCAGCACGTAGATGACGACGGTGGCCCACAGCGGGTGCAGACCCTGCTGCTCCAGCAGGCGGAAGGGATACCAGGAGACGCCCCAGACGAAGGCGTTGAGGATCAGGCCCCAGGGGGCGAGTTGAAATCGCATGAAACGTGGCTAGGCGCCGGCGCGGCGCTATCGCAGCAGGTTGCGGGACTGCATGAAGCGTACTTCAAGCCGGCCCAGCAGCTCGGGCATCTTCTCCTCCCAGTCCACGCCGAGCGCGCGCAGCGCATCGGGCGATACCTGGCGCACTTCGTTGTCCGGCTGGAAGGGCAGGTCCAGGCCGCTGCAGATGACGGCGGCCAGATGCGTGATGCCCGTCAGCGGCGGCAGCGGGCCCGCTGGCGGTCGCAGGTAGCCGGCGATGGCCTGCACGATGTCGGCCGGCAGGTCCCAGTGCCGGGCCAGCACGCGGCCGATCTCGGGGTGGTCGATGCCCAGCAGGGCGCGCTCGGTGTCCACGATATCGCTGTCTTTCAGGTGCTGCTCGATCAGCACCTGCTGGTAGTCGCGCGGGTGGCAGACGTTGAGCCAGAGGATGCCGACCTCGTGCAGCAGGCCCGCGACCAGGGCGTGGCCCGGGTTCTCGCCCAGCAGCTGCGCGAGCTCCTGCGCGCACAGGCCCACGGCCAGGCTGCGCTCCCAGAACACGCTGGTGCAATGGCTGTTCTTCACGAAGTCCAGTACGCTGGTGGAGACCACGATGTGGTGCACCTGGTCCAGGCCCAGGTAGCTCACGGCGACGTGGATGTCGCCCACCGGCTCGCGGCCGGAGTGCCGCACCAGCCGGTTGGCCGCCGCGAGGATGCGCGCGCTGATCACCGGGTCGGATTGCAGATGCTGCTCCAGCACGGTCAGTGCGGCGCGGTCGTCGTCCAGCGTCTGCAGGATGCGGGTGACGACGGCGGGAAACGCGGGCAGGGCGTGCAGCTGCTGGACGACCTCGCCGGCCTGGATCTGCATCATCCTAGAAGCGGCAGTTGGACGCACCCGAGTGGGTCGTCGTGGGGTGGGCTGGGAAGGCGCGATGACGCAGCGGGCCGCCGCCCGCAAGGAGGAGCAACGCCCCCCGGCGCGCCCCGGGGCGGCTCAATCGGGTGCGTAGCGCTCTCACCCAACATGTGAACGGCTTCGTGGCGGGAAAACTCGATGCGCATGGGCTCTTCCATCGGAAAGTAAGCGGTCAACTGCCGTTTCTAGGATCATGCGCTCCGGTGCGCCAGCAGCGCGGCGACGAGCGCCTGCGTCTGCGGCACGGACAGGTCGGCGTGGCGGAAGATCATCTGCAGGCGGGCGGACTGGCGCTGGATGTGCTCCAGATGCTCGGCATCCGTGCGCTCGATCTCCTGCCGCACCAGTGCACCGACCGAATGATGGCTGGCGAGCTGGTAAAGGTTTTCCTCGGTCAGCACATGCCCGGCGGGCAGGCGGTAGGTGACGACCTCGTGCTCGACCAGGGTCAGGGGCTGCGCCAGCACCATGCCCGGTGCGAGGTCGGACAGGGCGAGGTAGCGGGTGCGGGTGGCCATGATGCGAAAGACTATAGCGCCCCGGTCCGCCCGCGCAAGGAATGGCCCTAGCCGTGCAGGTGGTCGTTGCGCGCGATTTCGAGCAGATGCTCGACTTCCTCGGGGTAGTCGCGCAGGTTCTTCGCGTGCCAGCGTTTGATCAGCCACATGAAGCCGGCCACCAGCAGGCCGAAGCTGGTGATGGCGCCGAAGGAGGAAACACCCATGCCGGTGGAGAAGCTGTAGAGGAAGCCCAGGCCGAGGATGCAGGCCTGCTCGTTGAAGTTCTGCACGGCGATGGAGCGGCCCGCGCCCATGAGGTTGTGGCCGCGGTGCTGCAGCAGCGCGTTCATGGGCACGACGAGGAAACCGCCCAGGCCGCCCAGCAGCACGAGGAAGGGCGCGGCCAGCCAGACGTTGTCGATGAAGTTGAGCAGGATGACCAGCAGGCCCATGCCGATGCCCATGGGCATGAGGCGCGGCGCGTCCTCCAGCCGTGTGCGCAGCGAGGCCACCACCGCGCCCACGGCGGTGCCGATGGCCACCACACCCACCAGCGAGGAGGCCTGCGTGACGCTGTAGCCCAGCGCGGCGGCGGCCCAGGCCAGCACGATGTAGCGCAGGTTGCCGCTCACGCCCCAGAACAGCGTGGTGGTGGAGAGCGAGATCTGGCCCAGGCGGTCCTGCCACAGGCGGATGTTGCAGTGCCAGAAATCGGAGATCAGGCGCTTGGGCATCTTGCGCATCTCCACCCCGGTGTGCGGGATGCGCGTGTTGAACCAGGCCGCCAGCAGGTAGACGCCGATGAGCACGGTGATGGCCGCCTCGGGCGCGGTGTCGATGCTGGTGGTGAAGAAGGGCAGGTCGATCGACAGCAGGGCGGTAGCCACCGAGTGGCCCAGCAGCTGGCCACCCAGCAGCACGCCCAGGATGATGGAGGCGATGGTCAGGCCCTCGATCCAGCCATTGGCCTTGACCAGCTGCGAGGCCGGCAGCAGTTCGGTGAGGATGCCGTACTTGGCGGGCGAGTAGGCCGCCGCGCCCAGGCCGACGATGGCGTAGGCCATGAGCGGGTGGGTGCCGAAGAGCATCATCAGGCAGCCCACGATCTTGATGGTGTTGCTGATCAGCATGACCTTGCCCTTGGGCAGGGCGTCGGCAAAAGCGCCCACGAAGGGCGCCAGGATCACGTAGAAGAGGGCGAACATCGGCACCAGGGCCGCCTGCTGCCATTCGGGCGCGCCCTCGCTGCGCAACAACTGGACGGCCCCGACGAACAACGCGTTGTCAGCCAGCGAGCTGAAAAACTGCGCCGACATGATCGTGTAGAAACCGCGTTTCATGGGCTGGGGAAAGGCCGGGCGATGCCTGGGGCAGGGGAATTTTTGTAACGAAATCCAAGCGACGACGGGTTATAGCACGCCGGGCAATGTCACAATTCCCTGTGATGGCAGGCTGCCATTCCTGCCCCTGTCCGTATTCCGCCAGCATGTCCCGCCCGATCCAAGCCCTGATCCACACCGAAGCCCTGCGCCACAACCTGGCGCGTGCGCGCCAGTCCAGTCCCGACGCCCGGGTCTGGGCGGTGGTCAAGGCCAATGCCTACGGGCACGGTATCGAGCGTGTGTACGACGGCCTGCGCGGTGCCGACGGCTTTGCCCTGCTGGACCTGAGCGAGGCCGAGCGTGTGCGCGCGCTGGGCTGGCGCGGCCCCATCCTGCTGCTGGAGGGCGTGTTCGAGCAGCGCGACCTGGAGCTGTGTTCGCGTCTGGACCTGTGGCACGTGGTGCACTGCAGCGAGCAGATCGACATGCTGGCCGTGCACAAGACGCACGCGCCGCACCGCGTCTTCCTCAAGCTCAACAGCGGCATGAACCGGCTGGGCTTCAAGCCCGACGCCTTCCGCGCCGCCTGGACGCGGCTCAATGCGCTGCCGCAGGTGGACGAGATCTCGCTCATGACGCACTTCAGCGATGCGGACGGCCCCATCGGCGTGGCGCGCCAGCTGGCTGCCTTCAACACCGCCACGCAGGATCTGCCGGGCGAGCGCTCCCTGAGCAACAGCGCCGCCATCCTGCGCCACATGGGGCCGCAGGCGGCGGCCCAGCTGCGCTCCGACTGGATCCGCCCCGGCGTGGTGCTCTACGGCGCCTCGCCCGACTACCCCGAGCACAGCGCGGCCGACTGGGGCCTGCTGCCGGTGATGACCCTGCGCTCGCGCATCGTCGGCATCCAGCAGCTGCAGGCCGGCGACAGCGTGGGCTACGGCTCCACCTTCATTGCGCCGCAGCCGATGCGCATCGGCGTGGTGGCCTGCGGCTATGCCGACGGCTATCTGCGCGCCAGTCCCGGCACCGTGGCGCAGGGCACGCCGGTGCTGGTGGACGGGGTGCGCACGCGTACCGTGGGACGCGTGAGCATGGACCTGCTCACCGTGGACCTCACGCCGGCGCCCACCGCCGGCATGGGTGCGGAAGTCACGCTCTGGGGCCAGGCCGGCAACGGCGCGGTCTTGTCCATCGACGAGGTGGCGCGCGCCGGCGGCAGCATCGGCTACGAGCTGATGTGCGCGCTGGCCGCCCGGGTGCCGGCGACGCAGGCATGAAATACGTCCCCATCCCCATCGCCATGCTGCCGGTGGGCCAGCCCCTGCCGGTCAACGTCTGGAACCCCGACGGCCTGCTGCTGCTGCGCAAGGGCCAGCCCATCGTGTCCGAGCAGCACCGCGAGAAGCTGTACGCGCACAACGCCTCCACCACGGAAGCCGAGGCACAGGCCTGGCAGCGCTCCTACGAACGCATGGTGCACACCATGCTGCAGGACGGCGTGGACGTGGCCGAGATCGCCCGCATGCCCATGCCCGGCGCCATCCGCGAGCGTGATTACCACACGGGTGACCAGCTCAACGGCGGCTGGCTCGATCTGCAGGAAGTACTGCGCGGCATCCTCTACCAGGGTGGCCTGGCGCTCAACCCGATCCACCGGCTTACCGCCATCGAGAACAAGGCGCGCAGCCTGCTCAAGGACGACCCGGACGACAGCCTGTTCTCGCTGTTCCAGGCGCTGGCTGACAGTACCCTGGGCTATTGCGCCACGCATGCGTTGCTGTGCGCCACGGTCTGCGAGCTGGCGGCGCAGAAGCTGGGCTGGGACCTGCACCAGCGCCAGGCGCTCATGAGCGCGGCGCTGACCATGAACATCGGCATGGCGCGCGAGCAGGACGTGCTGGCGCGCCAGAACAGCGCGCCGTCCGAGCCGCAGCGCCAGCTGATCCAGGCGCACCCGCAAATCAGCGAACAGATCCTGCGCAGCTACGGCCTGGAGGGTGCCGACGAACTGGACCTCGTACGCTGGCACCACCAGCCCGACAGCCCCGAAGGCCTGGCGCGGACCCTGCCCTCGCGCCAGCTGCTGCACATGACCGACGTCTTCGTCGCCATGATGGCGGCGCGGCGCACGCGCGAGGCGCTGTCGCCGCTGGAATCGGCCAAGTCCATCTACCTGCAGACGGAAAAGGAAGTCACGGCCTCGGTCGGCGCCGCCCTGACCGCGGCGGTGGGTTTCTATCCGCCCGGCACCTACGTGCGCCTGCAGGGTGGTGAAACGGCGGTGGCGGTGCAGCGCGGCCAACGCGCCAACACACCGTGGGTGATCGTCATCGTCGACCGCAACGGCATGCCCACCTTCAACTACAACTGCCTGGACACCTCGGACCCGGCCAACGCCATCGCCGCGCCCATCGCCTTCTCGAGCCGCAAGGTGGTCATCAATGCCGAACGCGTGCGCCGCGCACGCGACCGGATCCGGCGCTGAATCTCCCTAGTCGACCAGAATGCCGTGGTCGCGGATCAGCTGACCCCAGCGCTCTGATTCGGCGTGCTGGAAGGCGCTGAACTCCTGCGGGGTGCTGGGCGTGAGCTCGATGCCCACCATGCCGAGCCGGCGCCGCGTTTCGGCTTCGCTGCACACCTGCGCATAGGCCGCGTTCAGCCGCGCCACCACCGCGGGCGGCGTGCCCGCCGGCGCCACCAGGCCCTGCCAGGCCCAGGCTTCGAAGCCGGCAAAACCCAGCTCTTCCATCGTCGGCAGGTCCGGCAGGTAGGGCAGCCGTTGCGGCGCCGCCAGCGCCAGGCCGCGCAGCCAGCCCGAGCGCAAATGCGGCAGCGCGCTGGGCAGGTCGATGAAGGCCGCGGCGAGCTGCCCGGCCAGCATGTCGGCGGTCAGGGCCGCGCCACTCTTGTAGGGCACGTGGCGCAGCAAGGCCCCGCTGCGCTGCTGCAGCAGCTCCATGGCCAGGTGATGCGGGCTGCCGACCCCGGCCGAGCCATAGTTCAGCGCGCCGGGCTGTTCCCGCGCACGCTCGATCAGGCCCGGAACGGAGCTGAGGTCGGACTTGCGCGGCACGGCCAGCACCAGCAGGTGGCGCGAGGTCAGCGTGACGGGCGTGAAGTCGCGCGCCGGGTCGTAGGCCATCTTGCGATGGAGGTGCGGATTGAGGGCAAAGGTGCCGATGTCGCCCACCAGCAGCGTGTACCCGTCGGCGGGCGCGTGCGCCACGAACTCGGCGCCGATCATGGTGCCGGCGCCGGGCCGGTTGTCCACCAGCACCTTCTGGCCCAGCAGCTGGCTCATGCGCTCGGCCGTCACACGCGCCCACACGTCAGTGCCGCCGCCGGCGGGCATGGGCACGAT
>JAJZUZ010000021.1 GCA_021845965.1 Pseudomonadota bacterium
CCCGCTGCTGCGCTGCTCAGCCCTGCCACACGGCGAAAGAGTTTCAGAATTTCGTAAAGCTCGTCACCACCGTCGGTGGATACCAGTTCCCCACGTACCGCCACAAAATGAATCACCTCGCCGATGGTTGGGTATACGGTGTCTTTGGCAACGAATTGGGCCATCTTCTTTAAATGCAGAGCGCTGGGGAAAACCCCAGCGCAGTCAATTTACGGTTTCTTGCCCGCCGGTACATTCACGACGCCCTTCGCGGCAGATGAACTACCGGTCGGACTCATCGCGGCGCTCATCGCACGCGCTGCAAACGTTCCTTTGCCAACCGAACCGCTTCCGCTCTTAGCAGTCGCCGAGTAAATGCGGGATGCTGCCGGAACTGACATTTTCACACCCTTGGCCATAAAAACCTCCATCAATGAGCCGCTTTGAAAGTGCTTTAACGCAGTAGCGGCGTCCTGCAGCACCAAAGTGCCGGCATAGTATTTAGAGGGGCAAGGATTGCAAAGCGCACTTTTCGTGGAAATTTAAGGCACCGCGTTAAATTGACGTCTGGCATCCCCCAATAGCCATGGACCTAAGAACAGGTCACGGATGTCACTCTGGCCTTCGAAAACCAGCAGTAATTGCAGGCTGAGTTTTTTGGTCCGTTTATGCGTTAATACGTGTCGTAGAGCCAACTTATGCTTTCCAAGACAGAAGGTTTGCGGCCCACTTCATGGCGAAAGCGGCCGCTATATGCTTTATTTAGTGGCCGCTAATTGATTAACGGCACAGTCCGGCCCGAGGCCCGGCGCAGAAACGCTTCGAGTTCGGCCGCCGGCATCGGGCGTGCGAAGTGGTAGCCCTGGGCTTCATCGCAGCCGAATTCGCGCAGGCGCTCGGCCATCTCCTGCGTCTCCACGCCTTCGGCAATGGTCGTGAGGCTCAGGCTGTGCGCCATCTGGATCACGGCGCGTACGATGGCCGCATCGTCTGCATCGCTGCACAGGTCGCGCACAAAACTCTGGTCGATCTTGAGCTTGTCGATGTCGAAGCGCTTGAGATAGGACAGGCTGGAATAGCCGGTGCCGAAGTCGTCGATCGACAGCGTCACGCCCTGCTGCTTCAGGCGCTTCACACTGGCCAGCACCGCCTCCGCGTTCTGGATCAGGATGGACTCGGTCAGCTCCAGTTCCAGCCGCGTCGGCGCCAGGCCCGAGTCTTCCAGTGCCCGCAGCACGGACTGTTCCACGTCGCCGCGCTTGAACTGCACCGCCGAGAGATTGACCGCCATGGTCAGCGCCGGCAGGCCGGCACGCTGCCAGGCCTGGGCCTGCCGGCAGGCCTGGCTCAGGACCCAGGCGCCGATGGGCACGATGAGACCGCTCTCTTCCGCCACCGGGATGAAACGCGCCGGCGACACCGGACCGAGTTCCGGATGACGCCAGCGCAGCAGCGCCTCCACCCCCGTCACGGCCCCGGTGCGCAGATCGATCTGCGGCTGGTAGTGGAGCTCGAACTCGTCGCCCTCCAGCGCGCGCCGCAGGCCGTTGCGCAGGCGCAGGTGCTCGGCCGCCTCGACGTTCATGGTGGCGTCGAAGAAGCGGAAGGTGTTGCGCCCGACTTCCTTGGCCTGGTACATGGCGACATCCGCCTTCTTGCGCAGGGTTTCGAGTTCGCCACCATCGTCCGGAAAGATGGTCACGCCCATGGAGGCCGACGTGCTGATCTCCTGGCCGCGCAACTCGAACGGCTGTTGCAGGCGCTCCATGATGCGCGTGGCCAGCGCCGAGACGTCGTCGGCATGGAGCAGCCCGGGCACCAGGATGGAAAACTCGTCGCCGCCCTGGCGGCTCACGGTCGCCCCGTCGTTCACGCACGCCATCAGGCGCTGCGCGACCTGCCGCAGCAGCGTGTCGCCGGCCTCATGCCCGAGGCTGTCATTGATGCTCTTGAACTTGTCCAGGTCCAGGTACAGCAGGGCCACCTTGGTGTGCGAGCGGATCGCATAGTCCCGGATCTGCGCAAAACGGTCCTGCAGCAGCAGATGGTTGGGCAGGCCGGTAAGGGGATCGTGGTAGGAGAGAAACTCGATCTGTTTTTCCGCCGCCACGCGCTCGGTGATGTCGCTGCCCACGCCCCGATAGCCGGTGAACTCGCCCTGCTCGTCGAACACCGGGCTGCCGCTGGCCGAATAGACGCGCACCTGGCCGGGCTCCACCTCGATCTGGTAGATGAAGTCGCGGAACGGCTCATGGCGCTGCAGGATCGCGCGATGTGCCTGCCACTGCGCCTCGCTCACGCCGAGCACCGGAATGCCGTCCCAGCGCGTGTGGCCGAGCATGCCCTTGAGCCGATCCGAAGTCATGCCTTCGGAGAACTTGGTGAAGCGGAACTGCCGGTCCTGCTCCCAGTACCAGTCGGCCGACAGCTCGGTCAGGGCGCGAAAACGCGCCTCGCTCTGCTGCAGCTGCTCGTAGGGCAGGCGGATCGCCGCCACGAACACGTTCTCATACAGGAGCGCGTACGACAGGATCTTGAAGGCATGGCCGAAGATGTTGAGGAAGTCCGACGGCGCCTTGTAGTTGGAGAACACGATTTCGCCCAGTGCCATGACCAGGCAGGACGAGGCAAAGGCGAAGTAGCGCCGCTGGCTGTCCGGCGTGGCCCGCCAGACAAACAGGAGCGTCAGCGCCACGTAGCCCAGGAACAGGCCGTACTCGTAATTGCGCTTGAACACGGTCACGCCGCTGCCCGGCACGAAGGTGACGGGCACCTGATCCAGCCCCCAGGTACCGAGCCAGAACAGCGCGGCGCTGAGCAGGGCGGCGATGGCCATCCAGGCATAACGCGAGAACGCCACGCGCACACCGGCCACCACCAGCAACAGGGTCAGCAGCACCACGGTGCGCCCGCCCAGCCAGAAGTAGATGGCGCGCGGTGTGGAGCTGTCGATCACCAGCCGGGGCATGCCGTCGTAGGTGAGCGCATGCACCAGATCAAGGATGGCGACGACGGTGAATCCGGCCAGCAGGATGCCAGACTCCGGCGTGCGGCTGTTCTTGAGGTCGTGCCAGGACACGACGGCGATGAGGATGGCCACGACGACCGCGAACAGCTCCAGCAGCAGGTGCAGCTCCAGCATCGAGGCGGCGCGGTCGTCGAACATCGAGAACGGCGGCAGCGCCATGGCCACGGCAAAGACCAGCACCGCCGGCAGGAGATGGCGGCGGTGCTGTTGCCAGTAGCTGCTCAGGTTGCGATACACCGTCCGTGTCTCCCCATCATGGTTCTCGCGGGCATGGGCCGCGGCGCCTCACCTTCAGCACGCCGGGGACGCCGGCTGAGACGCATGGTAGTTCCTTCCCCCGCATCAGCTCCACAGATCCAGCGGCGGATCGTGCACTACTGCACGCAATATGTCGCTGCGTGAGATGAAGCCGGCCACCTGCCCGTCCTCCGCCACCACCGGCAGCCCGGGCAGATGGGTGTCGAGCAGCACGCGCGCCACGCGCCGCAAGTCCGTATCCTCGCTCACCGCCGGTACCGGGCTGAGCATGACGGACGAGACCGGCTGCATCAACAGCGCCCGCCAGGCCAGGGCGGGCGCATCGGGCTGGGGCAGGCGCTCCAGATTGAGCAGCTCGGCACGGGTCAGCAGCCCGGCCAGTTCGCCGTGCGCGCTGATCACCGGCGCCTGGCCCAGGCCCGCGCGCCCCAGCAGCTGCCAGGCCTGCAGGACGGGCTGGTCCAGGGTGACGGTGGTCACGCGGCGGCTCATCACGTCGGCCACACGGGTGAGCGGATGGCGCGCCAGCGCGCTGCCGCTGGCCTGCGCATAGGCGGAGATCGCAGTCCCCGCCAAGGTGTGCGGCGCCACGGCGGGCGCGCCGTGCCCCTGCACCGCGCTGGCCGATGTCCCCTCGCGCTGCGCCTCGACACGGCGCGTGCGCATGACGGCGCGCAGGGCCTCGATGCGCCACAGATCTTCCATCGGGCCCTTGAACAGACGCCCGCTTTCCCCGTAGATCGAAAACATGCCAGTCCTCCAGCGCTTGCTTGGGCCCGCAAGGCAGGCCCGACTATAGCGGGCGGGCGGGCGCGGGCGATCTCAGCCGGCCTCGGGCAGGAAGAGGGACTGCAGGTCGCTGAGAAAGTCAAAGCCGCGCTCGGTCGGTTGCACGCGCTGCAGGTCGCGCATGATCCAGCCGCGGCGCTCGGCCTCGTCCAGCTGGCGCGCGATGGCCGTGATGGCCAGGCCGGTGCGCGCACTGAATTCGGCCAGCGCAAAACCCTGGCGCAGCCGCAGGGCGTTGAGCATGAACTCGAACGGCAGGTCGGCCAGCCGGACGTCCTCTTCCTGCGCCACGGCATCGCCCGCCAGGGCGCGCTCCATGTACAGACGCGGGTCGCGCGTGCGCACCTGGCGCACGATGCGGTGGGCAAAGCTGAGCTTGCCGTGCGCGCCGGCGCCTATGCCCAGATAGTCGCCGAACTGCCAGTAGTTCAGGTTGTGGCGGCAGTGGTGGCCAGGCCGCGCATAGGCCGAGACCTCGTAGCGCTGCAGGCCGGCCAGGCCGGTGCGCTCGGTGATGAGGTCCAGCATGGCGTAGGCCGTGTCCTCTTCCGGCACCTGGGGCGGATGCTTGGCGAAGTAGGTGTTGGGCTCGATGGTCAGGTGGTAGATCGAGAGGTGCGGCGGCGCGAAGGCCAGCGCCTGCTCCAGTTCCTGCTCCAGGCCGGCCGGCGTCTGGCCCGGCAGCGCGTACATCAGGTCCAGATTCCAGGTTTCGAAGCTGCGCGCGGCTTCTTCCAGGGCGGCCATGGCCTGGGCGCGGTCGTGCACACGGCCGATGCGCTGCAGGTGTTCGTCGTTGAAGCTCTGCACGCCCACCGACAGGCGGGTCACGCCGGCGTCGCGGAAGGCGCGAAAGCGGTCCTTCTCGAAGGTACCGGGGTTGGCTTCCAGCGTAATCTCGCAGTCGGCCGCGAGCCGGAGGCGCGCGCGGAGGTCGGCCAGCAGGCGGTCGATGGACTCGGGGCTGAACAGGCTGGGGGTGCCACCGCCGAGAAAGATGCTGTGCACCGTGCGCCCCCAGACCAGCGGCAGCGCCGCCTCCAGGTCAGCCACCAGCGCGTCGAGATAACGCTGTTCCGGCAGCTCCGACTGGCGCATCTCATGGGAATTGAAATCGCAGTAGGGGCACTTCTTCAGGCACCAGGGCAGGTGCACGTAGAGCGAGAGCGGCGGCAGACTCGTGAGTTGCAGTGTGCCGGGGCGCAGGTAGTGCTGGATATCACGCATAGCGAATCGATCACCCTAACGTGACTAGGACTGAGCCGAAGCAGCGCGGGCAGGAGCCGAGGCGGGGAACGCCGTTGAACCGGCCTCGCCGGGCCACTGGCGTTGTCCCCTTGAGGGGAAGACGGCGACAGCCGGCACAGGGGTGCTTCATGTCATCCAGTTGGCACGGATCAGTTCGACCATCTGCCGCGCCGCGCGGCCGCGGTGGCTGTTGGCGTTCTTTACCTCGACCGGCAGCTCGGCGAAGGTCCGGCCGAACTCCGGGATGAACATCACCGGATCGAAACCGAAGCCGTTCGTGCCGCGCCGCTCGCGCGCGATCTCGCCGCGCACCCGGCCCACGGCCACCAGCGGCTCGGGATCGTCGGCCGAGCGCAGCGCCACCAGGGTGCTGACCATGGCGGCACGGCGGTTGGCGATGTCCTTCATCTGTTCCAGCAGCGCCGTCACGTTGTTGTCGTCGCCCTTGGCGTAGCCGAACTGCGTGGCGTAGAAAGCGGTGTCCACGCCGGGCAGGCCGCCGAAGGCGTCCACGCACAGCCCGGCGTCATCGGCCAGGGCCGGCAGGCCGCTCAGGCGCGCGGCGTGACGCGCCTTGGCCAGCGCGTTCTCAAGAAAAGTGCGGTGCGGCTCCTCGGCTTCGGGGATGCCGAGCTCGCCCTGGCGCACCAGCTCCAGGCCCAGCGGCGCCAGCATCTCCTGCAGCTCGCGCAGCTTGCCCTGGTTGTTGGAGGCGAGGACGATCTTCTTCATGCCTTCAGCGCCGCTTCCTGCAGGCGCACCAGCTCGTTCACGCCCTTTTCTGCCAGGGCCAGCAGCGTGTCCATCTCGTGGCGGCTGAAAGCGGCGCCTTCGGCCGTACCCTGCACCTCGATGTAGTGCCCGGCGCCGGTCATCACCACGTTCATATCGGTGTCGCAGGCCGAGTCTTCGGAGTATTCCAGGTCCAGCAGCGGCGTGCCCTGCACGATGCCCACCGAGATGGCGGCCACATGGCCATGGAGGGGCGACTCGGCCAGTTTGCCCGCGGCCAGCAGGGTGTTGACGGCATCCTGCGCGGCCACGAAAGCGCCAGTGATGGCCGCCGTGCGCGTGCCGCCATCGGCCTGCAGCACGTCGCAATCCAGCGTGATGGTGCGCTCGCCGAGCTTCTTCAGGTCGAACACGGCGCGCAGCGAGCGGCCGATCAGGCGCTGGATTTCCTGCGTACGGCCGGTCTGCTTGCCGCGGGCCGCCTCGCGATCGCTGCGGGTGTGGGTGGCACGCGGCAGCATGCCGTACTCGGCCGTGACCCAGCCCTCGCCGCTGCCCTTCTTGTGCGGCGGCACGCGCTCCTCGACCGAGGCGGTGCACAGCACGCGCGTGTTGCCGAACTCGATCAACACCGAGCCTTCGGCGTGCATGGTGTAGTGGCGGGTGATGCGCACGGGGCGCAACTGGTTGGCGGCGCGGCCCCCGCTGCGTGAATAGTCAGTCATGGCTCAAACCGGTAATGAAATGGTGGACCGGCGCGGCCGCGCCGGCGCTCAGCTGTTGCGGCGCGCCGCCGTGCGGCGGATGGCCTCGTTGATCTCGGCGATCGAGCGCTCGATCGCCTCGTCGTCCAGATCGTCGATCACGGTATCCACGCCGCTGGCCTGCACCGTGGAGGCAAAGACGCCGTCGTTGATGCTGTCGGTGGAGACGCTGCCACGCGTGTCCTCAAACGTGTCGGGGGTCTCCCATTCCATGGCGATGACCGTCACGTTGTCGCTGTTGCTGCCCGCTTTCTCCAGCGCCTTCTCCACCAGATCGGGCACGGCACGCGCCACCGGCTTGAGGCCCAGGTCGTACACGATCTCGACGTCCGACAGGGAACTCCACAACCCGTCGGAGCACAGCAGCAGGCGGTCGCCCTGCTGCAGGTTGATGGGGCCCATGATGTCGTACACCGGATTGGCCGGCGAACCCAGACAGGTAAAGAGCACGTTGCGGTTGGTCTTGTCGCCCAGCTTGGCACCGGGGGGCACGTCTTCCTGCCGCTGCTCCATATAGGAATGGTCGCGCGTGCGCGCCAGCATCTCGCCGTCGCGCACCATGTACAGGCGCGAGTCACCGCAGTGCACCCAGCTTACGCTGTCGCCCTGGATCAGCGCCGCGACGAAGGTGGTGCGCGGCGTGTCCAGCATGGACTTGGCGGCGGCGTAGCTCAGGATCTGCCGGTGCGCCAGCAGCACGGCGGAAGACAGGAAAGCGCGCACGTCCTGGATGCCGGTCTTGGCCTCCTGCTGGAAGGCGGCCGAAACCACCTGCAGCGCCAGCTGCGCCGCGACCTCGCCCTCCGGATGACCGCCCATGCCGTCGGCCAGCAGGAACAGCGCCGCATCGCGCGTGTAGCAGTAGCCCATGCGGTCTTCATTGGTGGGGCGACCGCCCTTGCGGCTGACCTGGAAGACGGAGAATTTCATTTCGGCTTCGCGGCGACGGAACCGGCCACGCTTCTGACATTCTTCTTGGTATCGGCCACCATGGTGTCGAACTGCATGCGCATTTTCTCGGCCATGGAGAGCTTGGTGTAGCGACGCTCGCCTTCCCGGCTGAGTTCCTTTTGCAGCGCAAACACCGATTGCGGGCGCGACAGGGGATCCAGCGCCATGGTCCATTCCACCACCTCGATCAGGTTGTCGGAATAGACACCGCGCAGGCGCGCCAGCGCCGTTGTCAACCGGTCCTTCTCCAGCCGCTGCGGCGCCTCGTTGGGCGGGTAGCCCTGCATGGACGCGTAGATGCAGGCGCCGATGGCGTAGATGTCAGTCCACGGCCCCATGGCCGCATCGCGCCGGTACATCTCGGGCGCGGCAAAACCGGGCGTGTACATGGGGCGGATGAAATTGCCTTCCTTGCTCAGCACCTCGCGCGCAGCGCCGAAGTCGATCAGCACGGAGCGGTTGTCGTCGGTGATGAAGATGTTGGCCGGCTTGATGTCCAGATGCAGCATCTTGTGCTGATGCACGATGCGCAAGCCGCGCAGGATCTCGTCGAACAGCGAGCGGATGGTGGACTCGCGGAACACCTTCTGCTGCTTCTGGTCGCGCGCGGTGATGATGAATTCCTGCAGGGAGGCGCCCTCCAGGTAGTTCATCACCATGTAGACGGTCTCGTTCTCGCGGAAGAAGTTGAGCACGCTGACCACCGATGGATGCGAGATCTGCGCCAGCGAGCGGCCTTCCTCGAAGAAGCTCTTGAGGCCCAGGCGATAGAGCGACAGCTTCTCGGTGGCGACCTGCGGCAGCAGCTCGCCGGGTGCGCGTGTGACCAGGGACGCGGGCAGGTATTCCTTGATGGCGACCTGCTGGCCGTCCGGATCAATGGCCAGGTACACCACGCCAAAGCCGCCCGCCGCCACCTTGCGGACGATGCGGTAACCGCCGATGACAGTTTCCGGGGACAGGGGTGCTGGTTTGACCTTGGACATAATTCTGATTCGTCGTACCGGTGGCCGGGCCCAATCCGGTTATTCTCTGGACCCTTCAACAGATCAAGAACACGCCATGGCAGTTTACAGCATGACCGGTTACGCCCATGCCCAGCGGGGCGCGGCCGCCGGGCCCGAAACCGCCGCCGCCCCGGCCCGGCTCGGCCTGGAAATCCGCTCCGTCAACGGCCGCTTTCTGGACTTCAGCCTGCGCCTGTCCGAAGAGCTGCGCACCCACGAGCCGGCCCTGCGCGAACTGGTGCAGTCGCGCCTCAAGCGCGGCAAGGTCGAGTTGCGCGCCTTCGTGGAAAGCAGCGCCGCCGGCAGCGTGGCCGAGCCCAGCCCCCGCCTGCTCCAGCGCCTGGGGGCCCTGCAGGACGGCATCCAGGCCTGGCTGCCCGAGGCGCGCGCGCTGAGCGTGGCCGACGTGCTGCGCCTGGCGTCCGGTGAACAGGGCGCGGGGCAGGACTGGGGCCCGGCGCTGCAGACCCTGGCCACGCAGGCCCTGGACGAACTGATGAACGCCCGCCAGCGCGAAGGCGAACGCCTGGTCGCCATGCTGCTGGATCGCATTGCCCAGCTGCGCCAGCTGGCCCGGCAGGCCGGCCCGCTGGTGCCGCAACTGGTGGAACAGCAGCGGCAGCGCTTCCTGGAACGCTGGCAGGAGGCCATGGCCCTGGCCGAGGGCGCCACGCCGCCGCAGACCGCACAGGAGCGAGCGCTCACCGAAGCCACCGCCTACGCCATTCGCATCGACGTCGCCGAGGAGCTGACCCGCCTGGCCTCGCACCTGGACGAGATCGAACGCCTGCTCAAAAAGGGCGGCGAAGTCGGCAAGCGCCTGGATTTCCTGATCCAGGAACTGCACCGCGAAGCCAACACGCTGGGCTCCAAGTCGGCCATGCTGGAGCTGACCCGCATTTCGGTCGACATGAAGGTCCTGATCGAGCAGATGCGCGAGCAGGTGCAGAACCTGGAATGAGCCACCCCACTTCCCCCGGCACGATGGATCACCCCGGCAATCTCTACGTCATCGCCGCCCCCAGCGGGGCGGGCAAATCCAGCCTGGTCAAGGCCCTGCTGGCGCAGGACCCGAGGCTGCAGCTCTCGGTTTCCCACACCACGCGCGCGCCGCGCGGGCAGGAACAGAACGGCCGCGAGTACTACTTTGTCTCGCCGGCGGCCTTCGATGCCATGGTGCAGGCCAATGCCTTCGTGGAATGGGCGCACGTGCACAGCCACCGCTACGGCACTTCGCGCCAGGCGATCGAGGAGAAGATCGTCGCCGGCGCCGACATCGTGCTGGAGATCGACTTCCAGGGCGCCATGCAGATCAAGCGGCTGTTCCCGCACGCGGCCACCATCTTCATCCTGCCGCCCAGCTGGGACGAACTGCGCGCCCGGCTGGAAAAGCGCGGCGAGGATGCCGCCGAGGTGATCGCCCTGCGGCTGCAGAACGCGGCCGAGGAGATGGCCCAGGCGCACAACTTCGATTTCGTTATAATCAACGACTTGTTCGAGCGCGCGCTGGCCGACCTCCAACTGGTCATCCAGGCCCAGCGGCTGCGGTACCCGGCCCAGCGCCGGGCCCGGGCCGAGACCTTCCAAGCGCTGCACCTGCCCTGATGCCGGCTACCCGGCCCAACGGAGTAAACACATGGCCCGTATCACCGTCGAAGACTGCCTGGAAAAGATCCCCAACCGTTTCCAGCTCGTGCTGTGCGCCACCTACCGCGCCCGCATGCTGAGCCAGGGCCACACGCCCAAGATCGAGAGCAAGAACAAGCCGGGCGTGACCGCCCTGCGCGAGATTGCCGAAGGCAAGATCGGCCTGGAAATGCTGAAGAAAGTCCCGACCTGAGGCGCGTTGCCGCCCCGCCGAAGAAGCACCGTTCGCGGTGCTTTTTTGTTGTCTGCGACAGTTGCGGGCCCAGGGCTTATATTTGAGGGGTGAGTTCGGTTCTCAACGCCCCTCCTGCCGCTCCCGCCTCCCCGGTTCTGCCCGATCCGGCCGGCCCGGCTGCGGCCAACGCGGCGGCGGCGAGTTTTGCCAATCTCACCGCGCGGCTGGATTACCTCTCCCCCGGCGACCTGGAGCAGGTGCGCCAGGCCTACCGCTTTGCGGACGAGGCCCATCTGGGCCAGCTGCGCAACAGCGGCGAGCCCTACATCACCCACCCGATTGCCGTGGCCGCCCAGTGCGCCGAGTGGAAGCTCGACGCCCAGGCCCTGATGGCCGCCCTGCTGCACGACGCGCTGGAAGACTGCGGCGTCAGCAAAGCTGAGCTGATCGAGCGCTTCGGCTCCTCGGTGGCCGAGCTGGTGGACGGCCTGACCAAGCTGGACAAGCTGCAGTTCAACACACGGGAAGAAAGCCAGGCCGAGTCCTTCCGCAAGATGCTGCTGGCCATGGCGCGCGACGTGCGTGTCATCCTCATCAAGCTGGCCGACCGCAGCCACAACATGCGCACGCTGTCGGACGTGCCGCGCAGCAAGTGGGCGCGCATCGCCTCGGAAACGCTGGAGATCTATGCGCCGATCGCCTACCGCCTGGGCCTGAACCAGACCTACCGCGAGCTGCAGGAACTGTCCTTCCGCCACCTGCGTCCGTGGCGCTCCGCCGTGCTCTCCAAGGCGCTGGACAAGGCGCGCGGCCGCCGCCGCGACCTGATCAGCCGGGTGCACAAGGACGTGGAAACGGCCTTCGAGGCCGCGGGCATGCCGGTGCGCATCGGCGGGCGCGAGAAGACGCTGTACTCCATCTACCGCAAGATGGACGAGAAGCACCTGAGCTTCGCCCAGATTTCGGACATGTACGGCTTTCGCCTCATCGTGCCCAACGTGATCGACTGCTACACGGCGCTGGGCACATTGCACCAGCTCTACAAGCCGGTGCCGGGCAAGTTCAAGGACCATATCGCCATCCCCAAGCTCAACGGCTACCAGTCGCTGCACACCACGCTGGTCGGCCCCTCGGGCGTCAACATCGAGTTCCAGATCCGCACCGAGGCCATGCACGTGGTGGCGGAATCAGGCGTCGCGGCGCACTGGCTGTACAAGGCCAACGAACCGGACAGCCCCACCACCGCCCGCCTGGGTGCGCAGTGGCTGCAGTCACTGCTGGACATTCAGAACGAGACACGCGACGCGGCCGAATTCTGGGACCACGTCAAGGTGGACCTGTTCCCTGATGCCGTCTACGTGTTCACCCCCAAGAGCAAGATCATGGGCCTGCCGCGCGGTGCGACCGTGGTGGACTTCGCCTACGCCATCCACAGCGACATCGGCGACCGCACGGTGGCCGCGCGCATCAACGGCCAGCAGGTGCCGCTGCGCACCGAGCTGAAGAACGGCGACGTGGTGGAGGTGGTGACGGCGCCCGTGTCCGCGCCCAATCCGGCCTGGCTGAGCTTCGTGCGCACCGGTCGCGCGCGCTCCAAGATCCGCCACCACCTCAAGACGCTGGCGCAGGCCGAGTCCGAAGGGCTGGGCGAAAAGCTGCTGCTGCAGGCACTGCGCGCCGAAGGCATCGAGCGCTTCCCCACCGATGACGATGGCGCCCGTGCCGGTATCTGGGACAAGCTGCTGCGCTTCACCGGCAACCGCAGCCGCGCCGAACTGCTGGTCGACATCGGCCTGGGCAAACGCGTGGCCGGTATCGTGGCCAAGCGCATGGCCACCCTGCTGGCGGAGAGCGGCGAGAAGCCGGACGCGATGGTGCTGTCGCGCGCCCGCTTTGCGCCCCAGGAGACGGTCACACAGACCGCCGTGACGGTGGATGGCAGCGAGAACGCCTCAGTGCAGTACGCCAGCTGCTGCCGGCCGGTGCCGGGCGACCGCATCGTCGGCTACCTGGGCCGCGGCGAAGGCCTGGTGGTACACGTGGAAGATTGCGCCGTCGCGCGCAAGCTGCGCAACAAGGACAGCGAGCGCTTCATCAGCGTGGACTGGTCCGACGAACCCGCCCGCGCCTTCGAGACCGGCATCGTGGTCACCGTGAACAACGGCAAGGGCGTGCTGGCGCGGGTGGCGGCGGCGGTGGCCAGTGCCGAATCGGACATCATCCACATCGACATGGACCAGGGCGCGGCGCAGGAGACGGCGGAACTGCGCTTTGTGGTCGCCGTGCGCGACCGCGTCCACCTGGCCAGTGTGCTGCGCGCCCTCAAGCGCACCCCCTCGGTGCTGCGGGCGGTGCGCATCAAGAGCGTGGCCTGAAGCGCCTGTCTGAAACGTCCCGGGCCGGGCTCAGGCAGCCGGCGCCGGGTAGCTCACCGCCAGCACCTCGATCTCGTCCACACCGGCCGGCGTCACCAGCTTGAGCACGTCGCCCACGCGGGACTTGAGCAAGGTTCGCGCCACCGGCGCGATCCAGCTCACCTGGCCCTGGGCGCTGTCGGCTTCGTCGATGCCCAGGATGGTGATGGTGCGCTCCACCCCCGCCTCGTCCGCATAGGTGACGGTGGCGCCGAAGAACACCTGGTCACTGCCATGGTGCACGCTGGGATCGGTGACCTCGGCAATCTCCAGCCGCTTGGTCAGGAAGCGGATGCGGCGGTCGATCTCGCGCAGGCGCTTCTTGCCATAGAGGTAGTCACCGTTTTCGGAGCGGTCGCCGTTGCTGGCGGCCCAGTGCACCACCTCCACCACCTTGGGACGCTCGTTGTCGATCAGGTCCATCAGCTCGGCGCGCAGGCGGGCGTAGCCGGCCGGCGTGATGTAGTTCCTGCCCCCGGCCGGCAGGGCGGGCAGTTGTACCTCGTCGTCGTCAGCGCTGTCGGTCTCGCGGGTGAAAGCCTTGCTCATGGCGTTGTCCAGGGAACCGGGTCCAGGGGATGAAAAAAGCCTGCAACTTTGCAGTTGCAGGCTTTCTCGTTTTGGTGCGGCTGGCAGGATTCGAACCCACGACCCCTTGGTTCGTAGCCAAGTACTCTATCCAACTGAGCTACAGCCGCGAAGAACGAAATTGTAGCACAGCTTTCTCTGGCAGGTACTGGCTGGCGAAGCTGAACAGGTCGTAACGGGTACGCAGCTCGAGCTTGCCGAAGATGGAACTGAGGTGATTGCGCAAGGTGTGCTCGCTGATGTCGAGATGGCGGGCGAGCTGCTTGTTGCGCGCACCCGGCAACTGCGCCATGGCGTTGAGGATGGCCTGTTCACGCGGGGTGAGCGCGCTCAGCCTGCTCTGCGGGCTGTCTGCCGCGCGGCCGTGGCGCACCTGCGCGAGGTCCGACAGCAGGCGGCCGCTGGTCTTGCGGTCGATCCAGATCTCGCCCGCGTGGATCTTGCGCACCGCATCGAGCAGACGCTCCGGCGGGTCCGACTTGCGCACCATGCCGCGCACACCGTCCAGCACGGCGCGATCGATGGTCTGTTCGTTGGTCGTGTTCGTGAACAGCAGGATGTTGGCGCGCAGCTCCGCGACCAGGCGCGGAATCAGTGCCGCACCGGCCCCGCCGTCGACGTCACAGTCGAGCACGATGACATGCGGCTGGCTCTGGGTCGCGCGTTGCAGCACCTCGCTGCACGTGCTGGCGGCCGAGACGACCTCCATCTGCCCCTGCTGCTCGAGTACCAGTCTGCGCAGCGCCCACAAAACAATGGCCTGGTCGTCCACCAGCATGAGGCGGATCGGCGAAACAGTCTGCATCAGTGCACTCACCGGTTCATCCCTGCAATCTTGTCGCTCACCCCGGGCCGGCCCCCCTGTGGCACCCGCCAGCCCGTCCCCCGATACGTAATCAAATGTATCTACTTTGTATCAAATCGTAACCACAAGCATTTGTCAAGACCCCGCCGCCGCCCCAAGTGGCGCAGACATTCAGCGCGCCGCGGGCCCGCTGGCGCCGTCAAAGCCCAGTTCGTACAGCAGGGCTGATTCGGAGGCCTCATCGATGTCTTCGCCCACCACCTGCAGGCCCAGCGCATGAGCCACGGTGCACAGCCCGCGCAGGATGCCCTGCGCCTGCAGGTCATGCAGCAACTCGCTGGTCAGCGCGCGGCTGACCTTCAGGTAGTGCAGCCCCAGGCCATGCAGCCGGCCGATGTGGCCGAACTGATGGTCCAGATGCTCGATGCCGATGCGGCAGCCCAGCGGCAGCACGAGACGGCAGAAATGTTCGAAGGCCGGAAAGTGGTTGAACGCCACCGACTCCGGCACATCCAGCAGGATGCGCTGCGCCCGCCCGGGCTGAGCTCGCAGCAGCGCGGTGAAATTCACCAGCGCGTTCTCGTCGCACACGGTCGGAAAGGACACGTTGACGCACAGCGCATCGGCCGTCTGGCCCAGTTCCTCCAGCGCCAGGCGCAACATCTCCAGGTCCAGCTGCGCGGCCAGCCCCTGCCGCTGGATCCAGGGCCAGAAGGCGCCTGCCGCCAGCGCCTCACCCGCCACGCTGGAGCGCAGCTGCGCCATACCATCGTGGAACAGCAGGGCCTGGTCCGGGCCGCGCACGGGATAGCGGACCAGGCGCCATTCGTGCGCCACAAAGGCCTCGGCGATGATGCGCCCCCACTCCTCGGCACTGCGGGGCGCAGCCGCGTCCGCGGGCGGCAGTGCCTGTTCGCCGGACAGCTGCTGGTCGCAGACCAGCAGCAGGTCCGCCGGCGCGGTGTGCGCCCTATAGACGGCCGCACCAAAGTTCAGCGTCAGCAGGCTCAGGCTTTCGTCATTCCGCAGCTTGGCGTGCAACAGCAGCTCCACCGAGGCGAGGTCCGTACGCCCCGGCAGCAGGACGCCGAGGTCGCGCGAGTTGAGGCGGCCATACAGCACGTGCTCCTGCTCCGCCAGCGCCTCGCGGCTGAGCGCGGCCAGGCGGCGCAGCAGCGCATCGGCCTGCAGGCGCCCCACTTCGTGATTCAGCTCGGCCAGGTTGTCCACCCGCACCAGCACCAGGCAACCATGGTCATAGGTTTCCGCGCCTTGCAGCTGGGCCCGCAGATGGCGCAGAAACACCTCGCGCACCATGAAGCCGGTGACCGGATCGCGCTCGTACTGGGCCTTGAGCTGGTCCAGCCTTTGCACTTCGTCGTCGAGCAGCTCCTTGGTCCTGCGGGTGTGATGATTCAGGGCCTCGACGATGCGGCGGAACTCCAGCGTGGACGGCGGCGCCACCTCCACGTAACGCCGCTGTACCAGCGCTTGCGCCTGCTCCACCACGCGGTTGAGCGGCTGCACGATGCCGCGGATGAAGAGTGTGCCCACCACACCCAGCACCACGCAGCCCGCCACAAACAGCGCCACCAGCAGGCGGACCGACGTCCAGAGCGTGTCGTAGGCAAAGGAAGGATCGCTCTGCAAGCTTATCGTGCCCAGCTGCTTCCAGCCGCTTTGCACCACCGCCTCGCCCGGCTCCGGCGCAATGGGCACCAGGCGCACAAACCAGCTCGGCGCCTGCGCGGGCCGGGCATAGCGTTCGCGCTGCACCAGCCGGCGCCCGTCCGGCGCCGTGAAGTCGATGCGGCCGTAATGCCCGAGGTCAAACTGCGCGCTGACCAGCAGCCCGGCCATCACGCTGTCGCTCGCGCTGTGCGACACGGTCAGCGCCAGCGCGTTGGCGGCGTCCAGGTTCTTGATGCGCAGCTCGTTCTCCAGATAGCGCTGCGCGCTCCAGAGATTGGTGCCTGCCGCCGTGAGCAGGGCCACCAGCGCGATGCATGCCGCGGCTATCCACAAACGCTTGATCAATGACATGGTGCACCTCGTCGCCTGTTGTCGCTCATAGCGTGTGCTCGGCCTGCAGCCGCGCCAGGACATCACGCCACCGGGAAATGCGCGCCGTCGGGTCCGAGGTGCTGGCGTTGGGGCCACGAAACCACAGATGCGTCGCGTTGAATGAATAGACGGGCGTCAGATCCGGCCGCTGCGACGCGGGCCGGACCGTGCCGTCCAGGTTGTCCAGGATGAGCGGCTCGGCCGCCGGGTCCGGGTAATAGGCCAGCACCATGTGGGCAATGGGTGCCGCGTTGCCCGGCTCCTGCAGCCGCACATAGGTCAGGCGCAGCTTGCTCTCCTGCACGCCGGCCAGCATGAGGCTGACGTACTTGGCGATCGCAAAATCCTCGCAATCGCCGGCCCCCTTGGCCAGGGTCTCCAGCAGCGTGGCCCAGTAGTCCTCCTGCTGCCACAGCTCGCCGTCTTCCACCCAACGGATGCGCTGGTTGAAATAGGCGTTGACGTCTCGCAGCTTGTCCGCCTCCGCCTCGCCACGCGCCTGCCCCAGCAACTGGCGCCAGTCACCCACCTGACGGGCCACGTCGGTGCCGTAACGGCTTAGCGCCAGCTGTTGCAGGCGATCCAGATCCGTCGCCGCCAGCACGGCCAGCACGGCGCACGTGCCCGCCAGCAAGGCCGATGCAACACGATGGGAGGCAAGCATGCGCATGGGCGCATCTTACGCAGGGCCTGTTTGCCGATGCAAACCGGCCCGGCGCTTGAGGCGGAGCACGCGCGGCGAGGCGCGAAACGGCCGGGCATCTGCATGCGCCTGCCCTGCTCCGGCCGATCCCGGACGCCGAAAACCCGTTTCAGTTTGACACCGGTGTCGGCCCTCGCCCGCATGTTAGATTTACGCTCGAATCATCTCGGACGGAGGAACACAAATTGTTTAGCTGGTTCAGCACCAAGAGGTCAGTGGCATTCGGTTCAGAACTCGCGGCGATCGTGATCGAGTTGGTACCGAAGGATGACGCCACGCCCGAGGCAAAGCGTCAATCGAAGATCAACTACGCCAAGGAGAAGATGCAAAGGCGCATTCGCCAGTTCAAACAGGAGGAGGTGCTGAACTTCTTCAAAACCGCGAAGCTGCTGAATACATTTCAGTGGGCCTTGAAGGATGCGGGCTACAGCAAGGAGCTCACCAGCAGCCTCTCATCCTGGGTATTTGTCGGCCTGCGAAACGTAAACTTTTGACTCCAACGCCTGGCAGACTGCGTATTGCGCTCGAGGGTAGCGCCTTCAGTTGATGGATTGGTAGGGCGTGCTGGACTCGAACCAGCGACCAAGGGATTATGAGTCCCCTGCTCTAACCGACTGAGCTAACGCCCCGACCGAAGGCGAGATTGTAAGGGTCTACTTGCTCTGGCTCAGGGCGTTGCCCAGCAGCTTGGACGTGATGTCGACGATCTGGATCATGCGGTCGTAGGGCATGCGGGTCGGGCCGATGACACCCAGGGTGCCCACCACCTGACCGTCCACCTCATAGGGCGCGCTCACCACGGACAGTTCCTCATAGGGCACGACCTGGCTTTCGCCGCCGATGAAGATGCGCACCCCCTCGGCCTGGCCGGCGATGTCGAGCAGGCGCATGAGCTGGGCCTTCTGCTCAAACAGGTCGAAGGCGCGGCGCAGGTGGCTCATGTCGCTGGAGAAGTCGGACACGGCCAGCAGATTGCGCTCGCCGGCAATCACGACCTCCTCCTGCGCCTGTGTCATGGCCTCGGTGCCCACCTGCACGGCCGCCTGCATCAGGGTGGCGATCTCGGCACGCAGTTTGTCCACCTCGCCCTGCAGGCGCTCGCGCACCTGCTCCAGCGTCAGGCCCATGTAGTGGGCGTTCAGGTAGTTGGCCGCCTCCACCAATTGGGACGGCGAGTAGTCCACCTCGGTGAAGATGACACGGTTCTGCACATCGCCCTCGGGCGAGACCAGGATGACCAGGATGCGGCGCTCGGACAGGCGCAGGAATTCGATGTGGCGAAACACCGAGGAGCGGCGCGGGGCCATCACGACGCCCACAAACTGCGACAGCGACGAAAGCAGGTTGGCCGCGCTGGAGATGACCTTCTGCGGCTGGTCCGGCGTCAGGCTGGGCGCAGCGATCTGCTCGCGCTGGATGGTGAGCATGGTGTCGACGAACAGGCGGTAACCGCGCGCCGTGGGCACACGCCCGGCCGAGGTGTGCGGGCTGGCGATCAGGCCCAGTTCTTCCAGGTCGGCCATGACGTTGCGGATGGTCGCCGGCGACAGCTCCAGCCCCGGGGCCCGCGAAAGGGTGCGTGAGCCGACCGGCTGCCCTTCGGCGATGTAGCGTTCCACCAGCGTTTTGAGCAACAACTTGGCGCGGTCATCGAGCATGGAGACATTTTAATGATGTAATTTGCGCATGAATTCCAGATTCCGTCAGGTAGCCCTGATCGGCAAATACCAGGCTGTTGTCGACGGCAGCCAGGGCAGCCGCTCCCGGCCGGCGCTGGCCGATGTGGCGGCCTTCCTGCAGGCGCAGGGTTGTGCCGTGGTGATCGAGCAGCAGACCGCCGCCAATGCCGGCCTCTCCGGCTACCCCGTGCTGGACCTGCCGGCCATCGGCCGGCAGTGCGACCTGGGCCTGGTGGTCGGCGGCGACGGCACCATGCTGGGCATCGGCCGCCAGCTGGCCAGCTATGGCGTGCCGCTGATCGGCATCAACCATGGCCGCCTGGGTTTCATGACCGACATTCCCTTCGGCAGCTTTGAATCCGTGCTGCCGCCCATGCTGCGCGGCGAGTACGAGGAAGACCGGCGCCTGCTGATGCACGCCCGCGTGCTGCGTGACGGCGCCTGTGTCTTCGACGGCCTGGCCATGAACGATGTGGTGGTGCACCGCGGCGGCGCGGCCGGCATGGTGGAGCTGCGGGTGGAGGTGGATGGTCACTTCGTGGCCAACCAGCGCGCGGACGGCCTGATCGTCTCGACCCCCACCGGATCCACGGCCTATTCGCTCTCCGCCGGCGGCCCGATCCTGCACCCGGCCATTGCCGGCTGGGTGCTGGCGCCGATCGCGCCGCACACCCTGTCCAACCGGCCGGTCGTGCTGTCCAGCGACTCGGAAGTGGCCATCGAGATCGTGTCCGACCGCGAAGCCATTGCCAACTTCGACATGCAATCGCTGTCCTCGCTGCAGCCGGGCGACCGCATCATCGTGCGCCGCTCGGAACACAGCGTGCGTTTCCTGCATCCGCGCGGCTGGAGTTATTTCGACACCCTGCGGCAGAAGCTGCACTGGAATGAGGGAGTAGCCGGACTGTGAGCCTCAAGCGCATTGTTCTCCGCGATTTCGTCATCATCAGCGAGCTGGAGCTCGAACTGGACAAGGGCTTTACCGTGCTCACCGGCGAGACCGGCGCCGGCAAGTCCATCCTGATCGACGCCCTGCAACTCGTCACCGGCGCACGCGCAGACACCGGCCTGATCCGCGAAGGCGCGGCACGCACCGATGTGAGTGCCGAGTTCGACGAATGCCGCGATCTGCGTCCCTGGCTGGAGGAAGCCGGTTTTGACCTCGGCTTCGACCCCGGCTTCACCCTGTTGCTGCGCCGCACCGTGGACACGCAGGGCAAGAGCCGCGCCTGGATCAACGGCAGCCCGGCGACCGCCGCGCAGCTGCGTGAGTTGGGCGAGCGCCTGTTCGACATCCATGGCCAGCACGCCTGGCAAAGCCTGACCCGCCCGGACGCCGTGCGCGGCCTGCTGGACGCCTATGCGCAGCTGGATACCGGCGCCCTGTCACAGCGCTGGCAACAATGGCGCGAGGCGCTGGGCACGCTGGAAGAGGCACGCCAGGCGCAGGACACCTTGCAGCGCGAGCGCGAACGCCTGGGCTGGCAGATCGGCGAGGTGGAAAAACTCGGACCGCAGGCCGGCGAATGGGACGAGCTCAACACCGACCACAGCCGCCTGGCCCATGCGCAGGCCCTGCTCGACGCCGCCCAGGGCGCGCTCGACGCGCTCGAGGGCGAAGAGGGCGGGGCCAGCCACGCCCTCGGCAGCGCCCGCCAGACGCTACAGAATCAGGAGCACCTGGAGCCCGAATTCAAGGCGCTGGTGGAGGTACTGAATTCCAGCCTGGCGCAGGTGGAGGACAGCGTGCACACCCTGCGCGCCTACCTGCGCCGCACCAACCTGGACCCAGAGCGCCTGGCCGAGCTGGATGCGCGCATGACGCAGTGGATGTCGCTGGCGCGCCGCTACAAGCGCGCGCCCGAGGAGCTGGTCGCCACGCTGGCAGGCTGGCGCGAAGAACTGGCCCGGCTGGATGCGGCCGCCGACCTGGCTGCGCTGGAAGCCGCCGAACAGGAGGCCCAGGCCGCTTATATGAAAGCGGCGCAAGCCGTCTCGGCGGCCCGCACCAAGGCGGCACCCAAGCTCGCCCACGCCATCACGCAGGCCATGCAGGGCCTGGGCATGCAGGGCGGCCGCTTTGAAGTGACCTTGCACAAGGCCGAGCACCCCATGCAAAGCGGCCTGGAAGACGTGAATTTCCTGGTGGCCGGCCACGCCGGCAGCACGCCGCGCCCGGTGGGCAAGGTGGCCTCGGGGGGCGAGCTCTCGCGCATTGCGCTGGCCATCGCGGTGACCACCAGCCAGCTGGGCACGGCACAGACGCTGATCTTTGACGAGGTGGACTCCGGCGTGGGCGGCGCCGTGGCCGAGACCGTGGGCCGGCTCATGAAGCAGCTCGGCCGCGACCGCCAGGTCATGGCCGTGACGCACCTGCCCCAGGTGGCCGCCTGTGCCGACCACCACCTGGTGGTCGCCAAGCAGCGCCAGGGCCAAGTCACGCTGAGCACGGTGACGGCCGTGCAGGGCGAGAGCCGGGTGGCGGAAATCGCGCGCATGCTGGGCGGCGAGCGCCTGTCCAGCACCACGCTGGCGCACGCCAAGGAGATGCTGCAGGGCCACGGCTGAGCCGCGGGAGCACGCACCATGGGCCTGGAGATCGTCCTCATCACCGGCATGTCGGGCTCGGGCAAGTCCGTGGCGCTCAATGCGCTGGAGGACGCTGGCTACTACTGCGTCGACAACCTGCCGCCCGACCTGCTGCTCCCCTTTGTGACGCTGGAGCAGCGCCATCAGGCCAACCGGGTGGCCATTGCCATGGACGTGCGCAGCGCCAC
>JAJZUZ010000198.1 GCA_021845965.1 Pseudomonadota bacterium
GGGCGCCACCAGTGTCAGGGTGGCGCCCTGTTTTTTTTGTCCTGACCTGACCGTCCGAGTTCATGCTGACGATTCTTTTTGACGGCATTGCCTACGGCATGCTGCTGTTTATCCTGGCAGTCGGCCTTTCCGTGACCATGGGCTTGATGAACTTCATCAACCTGGCGCACGGCGCCTTTGCCATGGTCGGTGGCTACATCACCGTGCTGCTGATGCAGCGCTACGACGTGCCCTTTCTGCTCTGCCTGCCGGCCGCCTTTTTCGGCGTGGCGCTGCTGGGCGCCTTGCTCGAGCGCACGCTCTACCGCCCCATGTACAAGAAGGCGCACCTGGACCAGGTGCTCTTTTCCATCGGCCTGACCTTCATGGCGGTGGCCGCCACGGACTACTTCATGACCTCCAGCCAGCAGATCCTGCAGCTGCCCGAGTGGCTCAAGGGGCGCACCGAGATCGGGGACGGTCCGTGGATGCTGGGCATGGGCCACTACCGCCTGTTCATCATCGCCATCTGCGCGGGCCTGACGGTGGCGCTGCAGTTCATCCTGACCAGGACCCGCTTCGGCAGCCGTCTGCGCGCCTCGGTGGACGACCAGCGCGTGGCCGCCGGTCTGGGCATCAACGTGAACGTCGTGTTCCTGCTGACCTTTGCTGTCGGCTCGGGCCTGGCCGGCCTGGGTGGTGCGCTTGGCGCCGAGGTGCTCGGCATGGACCCGACCTTCCCCCTGAAATACATGATCTATTTCCTGATCGTGGTCGCCGTCGGCGGCACCTCCTCCATCACCGGCCCGCTGCTGGCGGCCCTGCTGCTGGGCATCGCCGACGTGGCGGGCAAGTACTACGTTCCCAGCTTCGGCGCCTTCATCGTCTACGGGCTGATGATCGTCATCCTGATCTGGCGTCCGCAGGGCCTGTTTGTGCGCAAGGGGGGCAAGGCATGAAGAACGCCTACCAATCCCTGTACGACCTGCAGCGCTGGAAAGCCTGGGAGCCGGTGTTCTGGCTGCTGATCCTGGCCTCGCCCCTGCTGATGCGCGACCACGCCCTCATCATCAACGAAGTGGCCATCACGGCGCTGTTTGCCGTGTCGCTGGACCTGATTCTGGGTTACTCCGGCATCGTGTCGCTGGGCCATGCAGCCTTCTTCGGCATGGGGGCCTATGCCGCCGCCATCTTCGCCAAGGGTGTCAACCCGGATCCGCTGCTGGGGCTGGTTTTTGCGATCGGGGTTTCCACGGTGCTGGGGGCCGTCTGTTCGCTGACCATCATGCGCGGCTCCGATCTCACGCGCCTGATGGTGACGCTGGGCGTGGCGCTGATCCTGATGGAGCTGGCCAACAAGCTCGACTGGCTGACCGGTGGTGCGGACGGCCTGCAGGGCGTCGTCATGGGGCCGCTGCTGGGCCGCTTCGAGTTCGACCTCTACGGGCGTACGGCGGCCTGGTACTCGCTGACCGTCCTGCTGGTCCTGTTCGTGCTGGCGCGCCGGATGGTGAACTCGCCTTTCGGCGCCACGCTCAAGGCGCTGCGCGACAACCGCCTGCGCGCCATGGCCATCGGTATTCCCGTCACCGCCCGCCTGGCCGTGATCTATACCATCGCCGCGGGTGTGGCCGGTGCGGCCGGTGCCCTGCTGGCGCAGACGACCAGCTTCGCCTCCGTCGAGGTGTTTGCCTTCGACCGCTCGGCCGACCTTGTGCTGCTGGTCGTGATCGGTGGCACGGGCTGGCTCTATGGCGGCGTGATCGGCGCCGTCATCTTCAAGGGCCTGCAGGACTGGATCTCCTCCATCACACCCCAGTACTGGACCTTCTGGATCGGCCTGTTCCTTGTTGTGCTGATGCTGGTCGGCCGTGAGCGCCTGACCCGTCCCCAGACCTGGTTCGGGGGCAAGAAGCCATGAGCAATTCCGACATCGTTCTCTCCGCGCAGGGCCTGGTCAAGCGCTTCGGCGGCATCACGGCCACCGGCAATGTGACGCTGAACCTGCACAAGGGCGCGCGCCACGCGCTCATCGGCCCCAATGGCGCCGGCAAGACCACCCTGATCAACCTGCTGACCGGCGTGCTGGAACCGACCGAGGGCCGCATCCTGCTGCAGGGTGAAGACATCACCGGCCTCGCACCGCACCAGCGCGTGCGCCGCGGCATGGTGCGCACCTTCCAGATCAACCAGCTGTTCGACACGCTCACGCCGCTGCAGACGCTGGCGTTGACCGTGTCGCAGCACACCGGCCTGGGCATCCGCTGGTGGCAGCCGCTGGGCCGGCGCAAGGACGTGGTGGAGCGCTGCGAGCAGCTGCTCGAGCAGTTCCACCTGACCGAGGTCATGAACCAGCCCACGCAGGTGCTGGCCTACGGCAAGCGCCGCCTGCTTGAAATCGCCATCGCCCTGGCCTGCGAGCCGCGCGTGCTGCTGCTCGACGAACCGGTGGCCGGTGTGCCGGCCGGCGAACGCGAGGAACTGCTGCAGACCGTGGCCGCGCTGCCGGCCGACGTGTCGGTGCTCCTGATTGAACATGACATGGATCTCGTTTTCAGTTTTGCCAATCGCATGACGGTGCTGGTCAACGGCACGGTGCTCACCGAGGGCGATCCCGACACCATCGCCAACGATCCGCAGGTCAAGGCGGTGTATCTCGGCCACGGCGAGGAGATGGCCCATGGCTGACCTCCTGCAAGTCGAAGGCCTGAGCGCTGGCTACGGCGAGGCCGTGGTGCTGCACGACGTCTCGGTTTCCCTGCAGCAGGGGCAGACCCTGGCGCTGCTGGGGCGCAACGGTACCGGCAAGACCACCTTCATGAACACGCTGGCTGGCGCCACGCGCCAGCACGGCGGCAGCATCACCCTCGACGGCGTGGCCCTGCACAAGGTGCCGCTGCACCTGCGTGCCGCGGCCGGCATCGGCTGGGTGCCGCAGGAGCGCAACATCTTCAAGTCGCTCACGGTGGACGAGAACCTCACCGCCGTGGCCCGCCCGGGCGCCTGGACGCCGGCGCGCGTGTACGAGATGTTCCCGCGCCTGGCCGAGCGCAAGACCAACCTGGGCACACAGCTGTCAGGGGGGGAGCAGCAGATGCTGGCCGTGGGCCGCGCGCTGGTGCTCAACCCCAAGCTGCTGCTGCTGGACGAGCCGCTGGAGGGTCTGGCGCCCATCATCGTGCAGGAACTGCTGCGCGCCATCCGCCGCATCACGCGCGAAGAGGGCCTGAGCGCCATCATCGTCGAGCAGCACCCGCAGGCCATCCTGGCCATTTCCGACGTGGCCGCCGTGCTGGACCGCGGCACCGTGGTGCACGCGGACACGGCGCAGGCGCTGCTGGACCAGCCGGCGCTGCTGGACCGCCTGCTGGGCGTGGCCCGCTAGGCCGGCGTCAGGACACGGCCTGCAGGGAGCTGCCCATGTCGGTGTCGATCTCTCGCCGGGGCGCTGTCGCTGCGATCGCGGCGGCACTGTGCCCCATCGCCCGGGCGCAGGCCTTCCCGGCTAAGCCGTTGAAGATCATCGTGCCTTTTGGCGCCGGCGGCGTGGCCGACCTGACGGCCCGCACCGTGGGGCAAAAGCTGGCCCAGCAACTGGGTCAGCCGGTGGTGATCGAGAACAAGCCGGGCGCCGGTGGCGTCGGTGCCTCCGACGCCGTGGCCAAGGCCGCGCCCGATGGCCACACGCTGCTGCTGATGTCCAACGCCAGCGCGGTCACCGCCACCCTGTTCAAGTCGCTGCCCTATGACACGGTGCGCGACTTTGCGCCGGTGAGCACCCTGGGTTTCTTCGACATCGGCATCGTCACCGCCGCCGATTCGCAGTTCCGCACGCTGCGCGATGTGCTCGCCTACGCGCGCGCGAATCCGGGCCGGCTCAATGTGGGCAGCATCAATATCGGCAGCACCCAGAACCTGACCGCCGAGCTGTTCAAGAGCAAGGCCGGCGTTGACATGCAGATCGTGCCCTTCAACGGCACGCCGGCCGTGATCACGGCCTTGCGCGGCGGCCAGATCGACGTGGCGGTCGAAATCCTGTCCCCGGTCATGGGCCAGATCAAGGGCGGCGCGCTGCGGGCCCTGGC
>JAJZUZ010000022.1 GCA_021845965.1 Pseudomonadota bacterium
GGAGATCGCCGAACTGGCACGCAACCAGCACCTCACGGCGGCGCGCGGGCGCGAGCCCGGGCTCAAGCTGCTGCGGCGCGGACGCGAAGTGGCGCTGACCGATTGGGGGACCGAGATCCTGCGGGCCTGCGAACCGATTGCCCGCGCGCTCGATGCGGCGCACGGCGGTGACGACTACAGTGCCGCCGTGCGCAGCGCACTGGCCGGCCTGGCCGATCCCGCGCGCCTGCCTTCGGCGCGCGTGCTGGCGGCGATGACGGCCGAGCACGACCACTCCTTCCTGCGTTTCGTGCGCGCCCGCTCGCAGCAGACCCGCCAGCAGCTGCTGGCCCTGCCATGGACGCCACAGCAGCAGGTGAAGTACGAGGTCATGGCGCGCCGCTCCATCGCGGAGCAGAAGGCCATCGAGGCGGCCGACCGCGTGCCCTTCGAGGAATTCCGCCAGCAGTACGTCTCGGCGCAGCGGCTATCGCCGCTGCCGCAGAAAGCGGCGGCCTAACAGCGCCACACCCAGCGCCAGCGCAAACCAGCCCACCACGCGCGCGCCGGCCAGCAACTCCTGCACGGCGGACGAGCGGCTGACATAGGGGCCAAGCAAGACCACCGCGCCGATCAGGGCGATGACCAGGCCCTTGAACAGCAGGTCCTGGTCGGCCTTGCGGCGCTGCGGGTCTTGTGCATGGGAGCGTGGATTCATCATCGGGATTATCGGGCTGGCCGGGTTGACGGATTCGAGCCCCGCCGGAGGGGCGGGTTCCGGAAGGTTCCCACGATCCGCGCCAACGACGGCAGGGGCCAGAAACGACAAAGCCCGCATGAAGCGGGCTCTGCCATGAGGAGGAATGAAGCCGGATTACTTCAGCTTCGTTTCCTTGTACTCCACATGCTTGCGAGCCTTGGGATCAAATTTCATGATCGCCATCTTCTCGGGCATGGTCTTCTTGTTCTTGCTGGTCGTGTAGAAGTGACCGGTGCCGGCCGTCGATTCCAGCTTGATCTTTTCGCGTCCGCCTTTGGTTGCCATGGTGCTTTACTCCTTAAGCCTGGCCACGTGCGCGCAGGTCGGCGAGCACAGAGTCGATACCGTTCTTGTCGATCAGACGCAGGGCGGCGCTGGAAACGCGCAGACGGACCCAGCGGTTCTCGGACTCAACCCAGAAACGGCGGTATTGCAGGTTCGGCAGGAACCGGCGCTTGGTTTTGTTGTTGGCGTGGGAAACGTTGTTCCCGACCATGGGCTTCTTGCCCGTTACTTCGCAGACGCGTGCCATGAGGACACTTCGCTTTCTTCAAAACGGCGGTCACTGACGTGAGCGCCTCACCTCGCCAGTAGGGTGGCGGTAACCCATGGAATGCCGGGAAACCCAGCAAAGCCCGCAATTATAGCCAATTCCGGCGGCCGTGCCAGGGGCGCATGTTTCCCAAGGCGGCAGGTAAGCGCAGGCCTGTTCGCGGGCACCCGCGGAACCGGCTTTGCCGGGCCGCTGGGTGCGCCCCCTTGAGGGGGCTGAGGGGCGCGGCTCCAAGCCTGCCTGCGCAGGCTTGGACGGCCCGAAGAGACTGAGCCTCCGGCGTAGTCACCATCCGAGCCACACGCAGTGGGCGAGAGTCGGGGGTGTTGTTACTCTTGCTGCTCCAGGAACCGTTGCGCGTCCAGCGCCGCCATGCAGCCAGTACCGGCGCTGGTGATGGCCTGGCGGTAGACGTGGTCCTGCACGTCGCCGGCGGCAAAGATGCCGGGCACCGAGGTCTGGGTGGCAAAGCCCTTGTGGCCGCCCTGGGTGATGAGGTAGCCGTTTTCCATCGCCAGCTGACCCTGGAAGATCTCGGTGTTGGGTGCGTGGCCGATGGCGATGAAGCAGCCCTTGAGCGCCAGTTCCTCGGCGTGGCCGTCCTGCGTGCTCTTGAGGCGGATGCCGGTCACGCCAGTGGCATCGCCCAGCACCTCGTCCAGCACCCTATGGGTCTTGAGCTCGATCTTGCCGGCCTTGACCTTGTCCATCAGCTTGTCCACCATGATGGGCTCGGCCTTGAACTTGTCACGGCGGTGCACCAGGTAGACCTTGCTGGCGATGTTGGAGAGGTACAGCGCCTCCTCCACCGCCGTGTTGCCGCCACCGATCACGCAGCAGACCTGGTCGCGGTAGAAGAAGCCGTCGCAGGTGGCGCAACCGGAGACGCCCTTGCCCATGAAGGCCTGCTCGGACGGCAGGCCCAGGTACTTGGCGGAGGCGCCGGTGGCGATGATGAGCGAGTCGCAGGTGTAGGTGCCGCTGTCGCCGGTGAGCGTGAAGGGGCGCTTGCTGAAGTCGACCTTGTTGATGTGGTCGAACACGATCTCGGTCTTGAAACGCTCGGCATGCGCCTGGAAACGCTGCATCAGGTCGGGGCCCTGCACGCCGTCCACGTCGGCCGGCCAGTTGTCGACTTCGGTGGTGGTCATGAGCTGGCCGCCCTGGGCCAGGCCGGTGATGAGCACGGGGTTGAGGTTGGCGCGCGCGGCGTAGACGGCGGCGGTGTAACCGGCCGGGCCGGAGCCCAGAATCATGACCTTGGCGTGTTTGTTCTGCGACATTCTGGAAACCTTTGATGGGGGAACTATGCTTTTGGTGAATAATCGGTGCAGCCGTGCACAAAGTCACGGCCGCCCGGCTTGACAGGCCGGTGGCTCCGACATTGTAAGAAGTGACGCCCACAAGGGGAGAATGGCCGAGCTATGTCAATGCTGACCAATCAGGATTTGTTGCGCCGGGTCAATCTGTTTTCCATGCTGTCGGAGGACCAGTTGCGGGCCCTGTCCGCCTCGGTCGTCAAACGCCGCGTCAAGCGCGGCGAGCGCGTGGTGACGCAGGGCGAGAAGTCCGACGCCCTGTCCATCATTCTCTCTGGCCGCGCGCGTGTGCTCATGACCGACAGCGCCACCGGCCGCGAGGTCATCCTGGCCACGCTGCAGCCGGGCGATTACTTCGGCGAGATGAGCCTGATTGACAATGATGTGCATTCCGCTTCGGTCGAAGCCGAAACCCAGACCGACGTGCTGGAGCTGGGCCGCAGCGAGTTCCTGCGCAGCCTGGCCGAAAGCGCCCCCATGGCGTACTCCATCATGCGCGGCCTGGTGCAGCGCCTGCGCCACGCTGACCGCAAGATCGGCTCGCTGGCGCTCATGAGCGTCTATGGCCGTGTGGCCAATGTGCTGCTGGATGCCGCCAAGGCGGCGCCGGCCGGCGACATGATCATCCGCGACAAGCTCTCGCGCCAGGACATCGCCAAGATGGTGGGCGCCTCGCGCGAGATGGTCAGCCGTGTGATGAAGGACTTTGAGGAGCAGGGCTTCGTGACCCCGCTCGAAGGCGGCGCCATGCACGTCAAGGAGCGGCGCGCCAAGGCGCGCTGACGCCGGCGCCTCGCCGCGCGCGAGGCCGCCTGTTTTTCGCATTTCATGACCTACCGACTCCACACGCTGAATTCCGATGATCCTGGCGCCGCGGCGCCGTCCCGCCCCACACGGGGGCGTCTCAGCGGCGAGGTGCTGCTGTTCCTCAGCCTGGTGCTGCTGGTCTACTGGCTGCTGGCCCTGGCCAGCCATTCCCTGCTCGATGCCGCCTGGTCCACTTCGGGTGACGGCGGCCCCGTGCGCAACCGCGGCGGCCAGCTGGGCGCCTGGCTGGCCGACGCGAGCTACTACCTGTTCGGCTTCTCGGTCTGGTGGTGCTTTGCCGCCGCCGTGCGCGGCTGGCTGTCGGCACTGGCGCGCTGGCTGCGCAGCGACGGCCTGCCCGCGGAGGAGCCCGCGCCCGCGCCCTCCCGGCTGGCGCGCTTCGTGGCCAGCCGCTGGAGCTTCTGGATCGGCCTGGTGCTGCTGATGCTGGCCAGCTCGGCGATCGAGTGGTCGCGTTTCTACAGCCTGGAGCCGCGCCTGCCGGGCCAGGCCGGGGGCGTGCTGGGTTACTGGGTCGGGCCGCTGGCCGTGCGCTGGCTGGGCGTCACCGGTTCCGCGCTGCTGGCCATCGGCGTGTGGGTGCTGGCCGTGGCCCTGGTGTTCCGCTTCTCCTGGGGCCAGGTGGCCGAGCGCATCGGCGGCTGGATCCAGGACTTCATCGAATCGCGCCGCGCGAAACGCGAGATGGCGCAGGATCTGGCGCTGGGCCAGCAGGCCGCGCGCGAGCGCGAAGAGGTGGTGCTGGAGGAACGCGAGGAGATCATCGAACACCACGCGCCGCCGGTGCTGATCGAACCCGTGCTGGTGGAGGTGCCGCAGAGCACGCGCGTGGCCAAGGAGCGGCAGAAGCCGCTCTTTAGCGACCTGCCGGATTCCAAGCTGCCGCAGGTCGACCTGCTGGATGGTGCGCAGTCGCGTCAGGAGACGGTCGCGCCCGAGACGCTGGAGATGACCAGCCGCATGATCGAGAAGCGGCTCAAGGACTTCGGCGTCGAGGTGCGGGTGGTGCTGGCCCAGCCCGGCCCGGTGATCACGCGCTACGAGATCGAGCCCGCCACCGGCGTGAAGGGCTCGCAGATCGTGGGCCTGGCCAAGGACCTGGCGCGCTCGCTGAGCCTGGTGTCGATCCGCGTGGTCGAGACCATCCCGGGCAAGAACTACATGGCGCTGGAGCTGCCCAACGCCAAGCGCCAGTCGATCCGGCTGTCGGAGATCCTCGGCTCGCAGGTCTACAACGAGGCCAAGTCCCTGCTGACCATCGGCCTGGGCAAGGACATCGTGGGCAACCCCGTGGTGGCCGACCTGGCCAAGATGCCGCACGTGCTGGTGGCCGGTACCACCGGCTCGGGCAAGTCGGTCGGCATCAACGCCATGATCCTCTCGCTGCTCTACAAGGCCGAGGCGCGCGACGTGCGCCTGCTGATGATCGACCCCAAGATGCTGGAGATGTCGGTCTACGAGGGCATCCCGCACCTGCTGGCGCCCGTGGTCACCGACATGAAGCAGGCCGCGCACGGCCTGAACTGGTGCGTGGCCGAGATGGAGCGCCGCTACAAGCTCATGAGCAAGCTGGGCGTGCGCAACCTGGCCGGCTACAACAGCAAGATCGACGACGCCAAGGCCAGGGGGGAGTTCGTCTACAACCCCTTCAGTCTCACGCCCGAATCGCCCGAGCCGCTGCAGCGCCTGCCGCACATCGTGGTCATCATCGACGAGCTGGCCGACCTGATGATGGTGGTGGGCAAGAAGATCGAGGAGCTGATCGCCCGCCTGGCGCAGAAGGCGCGCGCCGCCGGCATCCACCTCATTCTGGCCACCCAGCGTCCGAGCGTGGACGTCATCACCGGCCTGATCAAGGCCAACATCCCGACGCGCATCGCCTTCCAGGTCAGCAGCAAGATCGACAGCCGCACCATCCTCGACCAGATGGGGGCCGAGGCGCTGCTGGGCATGGGTGACATGCTCTACATGGCCAGCGGTACGGGCCTGCCCATCCGCGTGCACGGCGCCTTCGTCAGCGACGACGAAGTGCACCGCGTGGTGAGCTACCTCAAGAGCCAGGGCGAGCCCGATTACATCGAGGGCGTGCTCGAAGGCGGCACCGTCGAGGGTGAGGACGGCGGCGAGGGCGAGGGCGGCCCCGGCGGTGAAAAGGACCCGATGTACGACCAGGCGGTGGAGATCGTGCTCAAGAACCGCAAGGCCAGCATCTCGCTGGTGCAGCGCCACCTCAAGATCGGCTACAACCGGGCGGCGCGCCTGGTGGAAGACATGGAAAAGGCCGGCCTCGTCAGCGCCATGAGCACCAACGGCCAGCGCGAGATCCTGGTGCCCGCGCGTACGGAGTGATTGTTGTGAAGAAACTGATTGCGACTTTGTTGATGGCCGCCTGTGCCGTGGCGGCCCGGGCCGACGGGCTGGAGAGCCTGGAGCTGTTCATCCGCACCACCGCCAGCGGCCGGGCCGATTTCACGCAGACCGTGACCTCGCCGCCGCGCGAGGGGCAGGCGGCGCGCACGCGCACCTCCAGCGGCACCTTCGAGTTCGTGCGCCCGAGCCGCTTCCGCTTCAACTACAGGAAGCCCTTCGAGCAGACCATCGTGGCCGATGGGCAGACGCTGTGGCTCTTCGATGTCGACCTCAACCAGGTCACGGCGCGCGCCCAGTCCACCGCGCTGGGCAGCACGCCGGCGGCGCTGATCGCCGCCGCGCCCAATCTGCAGGCCCTGCGGGCCGACTTCAACCTGGCCAATGCGCCGGAGCGTGACGGCCTGCAATGGGTCACGGCCACCCCGAAGGCGCGTGACAGCCAGCTGCAGTCGGTGCGTGTCGGCCTGCGCGAGGTGGACAAGGGCGGTACCAGGACGGCCGAGCTGGCCGCGCTGGAGATCGTCGACAGCTTCGGCCAGCGCTCGGTACTCAGCTTCAGCCATGTACAGGTCAACCCGGCCTTCCCGGCCGAGACCTTCCGCTTCAAGCCGCCGGCGGGCGCCGACGTGATCCGGCAATAAACGTAGGGGCTGCGGCGGCCCTCAGCGGCCGTCTTCGCGGGTGTACTCCGTGTGCAGGTGCACCGGCCGGGCGGCGCGCTTGCGCAGGCGGATGTTGAGCATCTCCACGCCCAGCGAGAACGCCATCGCGAAATAGATGTAGCCCTTCGGAACGTGGTGGTCGAAGCCTTCGGCGATCAGCACCACGCCGACCACGACCAGGAAGGACAACGCCAGCATCTTGATGCTCGGGTGCGCCGAGACGAAACGACCGATGGCGCCGGCGAACAGCATCATCAGCCCGACCGAGACCACCACGGCGGCGATCATCACGGCAATCTCGTCGACCATGCCGACGGCCGTGATGATGGAGTCCAGCGAGAACACGAGGTCGATCACCATGATCTGCAGGATCACGGCGGTGAAGGTGGCGCCCACCGCGCTGGAGGCGTGGCCTTCCTCGCCTTCGAGCGACTGGTGGATTTCGCCCACGCTCTTCCAGAGCAGGAAGAGGCCGCCGGCGATCAGGATCAGGTCGCGCCCGGAAATCTCCTGGCCGAACACGCTGAACAGCGGTGCCACCAGGCCGACGATCCAGGACAGCACCAACAGCAGGCCGATGCGCATGAACATGGCCATGAACAGGCCCAGGCGGCGCGCCAGCACGCGCTGGTCCGGCGGCAGCTTGTCGACCAGGATGGAGATGAAGATGATGTTGTCGATGCCCAGCACCAGCTCCAGCGCGGTCAGCGTGGCAAAGGCGATCCAGGCCTGCGGGTCGGTCAGAAGTTCAAGCATCGTCGCTCCTTGTGTGCCAGTCAGTTTGTCGCAATCGCCTCGCGCACCGCGGCCAGCTGGCGGCGCGAGACGGAAATCAACTCGTCCAGACCCTGCAGGCGCACGGCCCAGCCTTCGCCCTCCTCGGGGTCGTCAAACTTTTCCAGCGCGCGCACGGCCCGCCGCGCCACCAGGGCATTGCGGTGCACGCGCAGGAACTGCGTCGGGTACTTTTCCTCCAGCTCGCTCAGCGCGCCGTCCAGGATGTAGGTCTTGCCGGCCGTGCGCACGGTGATGTACTTGAGCTCGGCCTTGAGATAGAGCACCTCGGCCAGCGGCACGCGTTCGGTGCGGCCGCGCTCCTGGATCAGCAGCACTTCCTCCGGCACCGCGGGGGCGGCCTCCTGGCGGCTGCGCAGCTGGCGCTCCACCTTCTGCAGGGCCTGCTGCAGGCGTTCCAGCCGCACCGGCTTGGTCAGGTAGTCGGTGGCTTCCAGCTCGAAGGCCTGCACCGCGTGCTCGGCATGGGCCGTGACGAAGACCACGGCCGGCGGGCGCGGCAGCTCGCGCAGGGCGCGCGCCAGCGTCAGGCCGTCGGCCCCGGGCATGTTGATGTCCAGCAGCGCCACGTCACAGGGCTGGCGGCGCAGCAGCTCGACGGCCTGGGTGGCGTTGGCCGCCTCGCCCGCCACGCTGGCGGCGGGTTCGCGGCAGTCGCCCAGCAGGGTGCGCAGGCGCGCGCGCGCCAGCGTCTCGTCGTCGACGATCAAGGCGCGCAGGGCCGCGCTCATGCGGGCACCTCGATGCGCACCTGGTACAGGCCGTTCTTGAGCGCGGCCTGGAAGCTGCATTGCACGTCGTGCAGCAGGCGCAGGCGGTCGCGCACATTGTCCAGCGCCACGCCATGGCCGTGCGGACCCGGGCCGGCCGGCACCGAATTGGTGACCTTGATGACCACGCTGGAGCCGCGCCGTTGCGTGGAGATGCGGATCTGCGCGCCCGTCGGGCTGGGCTCCACGCCGTGGCGCACGGCGTTTTCCAGCAGGGGCTGCAGCAGCAGCGGCGGCAGGCGTGCCGCATCGGCCAGGGGATCGAGGGCCCACTCCAGCTGCAGGCGCTCACCGAAGCGCACCTGCTCGATCTCCAGGTAGCGGCGTGCCAGTGCAATCTCCTCGCCCAGCGTGGCCGACTCGCCCTGGTCCACCAGTGCGTGGCGGAACAGGTCGCTCAGGTCTTCCAGCAGGGCCTCGGCCTTGGCCGGCTCGGCCCGCACCAGGGCGATGGCGCTGTTGAGCGTGTTGAACAGGAAGTGGGGGCGGATGCGCGACTGCAGTTCCGTCAGGCGTGCCGCCGTGTCCGCTGGCATGCGGCCGCGCGCGCGCAGGGCCAGCACGGCCACCAGCACACCGGCCAGCAGGGCGCCGGTGCTGGCGCTGGCCAGCCAGGGGGCGGGCGCCAGCAGGCCGGCCAGGGCCAGCATGCCGCAGCCATACAGGCCGGCCAGCGCGCCCAGGGCAACGCCCAGGCCCACCTGCACGGGCCGCGGCAGGCGCGCCAGCGCCCGCTTGGCCAGGCAGGCCACCACCAGCCAGAACACGGTGCCCGGTAGCGCGCTGCCGGTCAGCAGGCCCAGGCGGACCATCCAGTCGTAGGGCGAGCCGGTGCCATACATGGCGCCCACGGCCATCACCGCTTCCACAAAGAGCACGGCACGCAGGGCCACACCCACCTGGCAGGCATCGAAGATCAGCGTGGGCTGCAGGGGCGCGGGCCGGTCGGGCGCCAGTTCCTGGAAGGTCGATAAAATCTGCGAGTCTTGCATTGTGTGCTTGCTGGGCCGCCCCACGGGGCACCCCGATTATTGGTGAATTGCGCCGCGCCGCACAATCGAGTTCTCCCGCAACGGGATTACATTCCCTTACACCTCACGCCCACCATGTCCCAAAACCAACTCGACAAGAAATCCGAAGCCTGGTCGGCGTTGTTCTCCGAGCCCATGAGCGAGCTGGTCAAGCGCTACACGGCCAGCGTCTTCTTCGACAAGCGCCTCTGGAGCGCCGACATCACCGGCAGCCTGGCCCATGCCGACATGCTGGCGGCCCAGGGCATCATCAGCGCGGCCGACCTCAAGGCCATCCAGGACGGCATGGCCCAGATCGTGGCCGAGATCGAGACCGGCCAGTTCGAGTGGAAGCTCGACCTGGAAGACGTGCACCTCAACATCGAGGCGCGCCTGACGCAGCTGGTGGGCGATGCCGGCAAGCGCCTGCACACCGGCCGCAGCCGCAACGACCAGGTGGCCACCGACGTGCGCCTGTGGCTACGCACCGAGATCGACATCATCAGCGGCCTGCTGACCGACCTGCAGCAGGCCCTGCTCACCGTGGCGGAGCAGAACGTGGACGTCATCCTGCCCGGCTTCACCCACCTGCAGGTGGCCCAGCCCGTGAGCTTTGGCCACCACATGCTGGCCTATGTGGAGATGTTCGCGCGCGACGCCGAGCGCATGCTGGATGTGCGCAAGCGCGTCAACCGCCTGCCGCTGGGCAGTGCCGCACTGGCTGGCACCAGCTACCCGCTGGACCGCGAGCGGGTGGCAAAGACTTTGGGTATGGTGGATGCGAACGGGTCCCCCGTGGTCTGCCAGAACAGCCTGGACGCCGTGAGCGACCGCGACTTCGCCATCGAATTCACTGCCGCGGCCTCGCTGGTCATGGTGCACATCAGCCGCTTCAGCGAAGAGCTGATTTTGTGGATGAGCCAGAACTTCGGTTTCATCAGGATTGCCGACCGCTTCACCACCGGCAGTTCCATCATGCCGCAGAAGAAGAACCCGGACGTGCCCGAACTCGCGCGCGGCAAGACCGGCCGTGTGGTCGGCCATCTCATGGGCCTGATCACCCTGATGAAGGGCCAGCCCCTGGCCTACAACAAGGACAACCAGGAAGACAAGGAGCCGCTGTTCGACGCGGTGGACACTCTGAAGGACACGCTGCGCATCTTCACCGAGATGGTGGGCGGCCAGCGCAATCCGGAGACCGGCAAGCTCGAAGGCGGCATCACAGTCAATGCCCCCGCCATGGAACAGGCTGCGCTCAAGGGCTACGCCACGGCCACCGACCTGGCCGACTACCTGGTGAAAAAGGGCCTGCCCTTCCGCGACGCGCACGAGACCGTGGCGCACGCGGTGAAGGCGGCCATCAGCCATAACTGCGACCTGTCCGAACTGCCGCTGACCGTGCTGCAGCAGTTCAACAAGACCATCGAGAAGGACGTGTACGACGTGCTCTCGTTGCGCGGCTCGCTCAACGCGCGCAACACCCTGGGCGGCACCGCGCCGGCGCAGGTGAAGGCGCAGATCGCGCGCCACCAGGCCCGCCTGTCCAAATAATCGAGCAAGGGAAAGCCATGTCAGCCACCGATACCCTGAGCTGGGGCGAGCACTTCGTCCTGGGCGACGCCCGTACCGACCACACGCACCAGGAATTCATAGCCCTCGTCAACGCCACCACGGCCGCGCCGGCCGGGCAGAAGCTGGCGGTCTACCAGGAACTGCTGCAGCACACCGTCGAACACTTCGCCCAGGAAGAGCGCTGGATGAGCGCCTGCGGCATTCCGTCCGACTTCTGCCACTTCGGCCAGCACAACAGCGTGCTGGAAGTGATGAAGGAAGTGGAGCGCCGCGCCCTCAATGGCGAGATGGCCTACATCGGCAGCATGATCGAAGCCCTGGTCGAGTGGTTCCCCGGCCACGCCGAAAGCATGGACGCGGGCCTCGTGGCCTACCTGCAGGAAAAGGGTTTCGACACCGCGACCGAGACCTTCAAGGATGGCGCGCCGGTGGCGGCCGGAGCCGTGGCGGGGGATGTCCCCTCCTGCGGGCACGAGCCCGGTCACGCCTGCGGCTGATCCTGTAGCGCGCCAGGTCCGCGATCCCAAGCGACGCGTTACGGCGGCGCAATCTTGCGCTTGAGTGCCCGTGCCACGCCCGGCGGCAGGCTGGGCAGGGAACGCAGCAGCCAGGGCAGCACCTTGCGCTTGAGGCCACTGAGCGCTTCCGGGATCACGGCTTCGATGAGGTGCGGCCCGGGCTGGGCCAGCGCTTCTTCCAGTGCACGCGTGAATTCCTCGGCTGTGGTGGCGCGCACCGCGTGCACACCCATGCCCTGAGCCATCTGGGCGAAGTTCAGCACCGGGCCCTGCAGGTCCAGCTGCGAACGGGCCTTGGGGCCGATCCTGTCGGCGCCCACGCGTTCCAGTTCCACATTGAGCACCGAGTAGGACGCGTTGTTGAAGATGACGGTGGTGACGTTGAGCTGCTCGCGCGCCATCGTCCACAGCGACTGGATGGTGTACATCGAGGTGCCGTCGCCGACCAGTGCCAGTACCGGCCGCTTGGGGCAGGCGATGGCCGCGCCCACGGCGTTGGGCAGGCCCTGGCCGATCGCGCCGCCGGTGAGGGTGAGGAGGTCGTGGCGTGGCGCGCCCGCGGTGAAGCGCCCGAGCATCAGGCCCGAGGTGATGGCTTCGTCGACGACGATGGCGTCGGACGGCAGCAGGTGGCCCACGGCCTTGCACACCTTTTCGGCGGTGAGCCGGCCGCGCGGGCGGCCGGGGCGCGTGGCGGCCTGCAGTGTGGGCTGGGCGTCCTGTGCGCCCAGCGCGCGGGCCAGCTTGTCCAGGCTGGTCGTGGTGTCCTGCACGGGGGTGGCCAGCTCGTGCACGGTGCAGGTCTCGGGCACCAGGTCGCTCTTCTTGCCCGGGTAGGCGAAGAAGGACACCGGCGCCTTGGCGTCCACCAGGATGAGGTGTTGCACTTCGGCCAGCTGCACGCCCGCCAGCTCGGCCAGGTAGGCCATGCGCTCCACCGCCGGCAGGCCGGCGCCGCGCTCCAGCCGCGTGGGGAAGACTTCCGCCAGCAGCTTGACACCGCTGTGCGCGGCGATGCGCGCGGCGGCCCGCAGGCTGGGCTCGCGCAGCGCGCGGCCGCCCAGCAGCAGGGCGGCCTGGCCGCCGCTGGCCTTCGCCTGCTGAATGGCCTGGGCGATGGCCGCCACCGTGGCGTCGTCGGCCGGCGCCGGGGCGGGCAGCGGGCGCTGCGCTTCGGCCACACCGCCTTCGCCCCAGGAGACGTCGGCCGGCAGGATGAGCGTGGCGACCTGGCCGGGCAGGCCGCGTGCGGCGGTGAGGGCGTCGGCCGCATCGCGGCAGAGGTCGGCGGTGGACTGGGCGGTGCGCACGAAGCCGGGCGAGACGTTGCGCGCCACGGTCTCGATGTCGGACTGCAGCTGCGCGTCGTAGCGCGTGTGGTACGTGGCGTGGTCGCCCACGATGTTGAGCACGGGCACCTTGCCCTTGCGCGCGTTGTGCAGGTTGGCCAGGCCATTGCCCAGGCCGCAGCCCAGGTGCAGCAGGGTCGCAGCGGGCTTGTCCGCCATGCGGGCGTAGCCGTCGGCCGCGCCGGTGGCCACGCCTTCGAACAGGCACAGCACGGCGCGCATCTTCGGTTCGCTGTCCAGCGCGGCCACGAAATGCATCTCGCTGGTGCCGGGGTTGGTGAAGCAGACGTCGACGCCGGCATCGACCAGGGTCTTCATCAAGGCTTGGGCGCCATTGGGCATGGGGTGCTCCTCTCTTGTTTTTTGATGTGTTGACTCAGGGGCTGCCGGCGATGGAGCGCGCGGCCGCGCGCGCCGTGAGGATGCAGCCGGGCAGGAAGGTGCCTTCCAGCGAGCGCTTGCCGCTGGCACCGCCGCCGCCAAAACCCGCCGCCTCGCCCACGCAGTACAGGCCGGCGATGGGCTGGCCGGCGGCGTCGAGTACGCGGCTTTGCAGGTCGGTCTGCAGGCCACCCAGGCTCTTGCGTGTGATGAGCTGCATCTGGATGGCAATGAAGGGGCCGGCGCCGCGCTGCTGCAGCGGCGCGGGCTTGCAGGTGCGCAGCTTGTCCGGGCCCCACTGGCGGGCATGCAGGATGCGGCGGAGCTGGTCGTCGTTGTGCAGCTTGTCGCCGCCGGCGAAATTGGCGTCGAAGGCGTCGGCGGTGGCCTGCAGCACCTCGGGCCGCACGTCGTTCGTGCCGGCCAACGCGTTCATCTTGGCAGCCAGGCCGGCCAGCGTGTCGTCCACCAGGAAGTGCCGGCTCTCGGCCGCCATCTGCTTGACGAGGCGGTGGTTGCCGAACAGGGTTTCCTTGAGGAAGAGCGGGAACTGCTGGTCGCGGATGCGCTGGTTGTGTTCGGCGCCGGAGATGGCGAACTCCTTGGCGGCGATGCGCCAGTTGAGCAGGTGCCAGGTCCAGGGCTGGTCCTGGGCGGCGACGCGCTGGCACAGCCAGTGGGTGTCGAAGCCGGTGACCAGCGGCTCGGGGCCGATGCGCTCGCCACGGTGGTTGAGCCACAGCGCCGACTTGCAGGGGATGGTGGACAGGCCATGCCCGTCGAAGTGCGGGAAGGGGTGGGGAAAGCCGGCGGCGTAGTTCCACATCTCGCCGGCGTGGGTGATCTGCCCGCCCAGGCCGGCCACCAGCCGGTGCAGTGCGCCGTCGGCGTAAGGGTGGGCGCCGTTGAGCATCGTCGCGGGCAGAGGGCGGTCTTGCGGCCAGTGGGCGCGGACCTGTTCATGGCTGCCGTTGATGCCGCCCATGGCCAGCACCACCACGGGCGCGGTCAGACGGACTTCCTTGCCGTTGGCTTCGTCCACGGCCACGGCGCCGCTCACGTTGCCGCCGCTGCGCTCGAGGGCCGTGACGCGGTGGCCGTGCAGCAGGGTGAGGCGGTTGCCGCCCGCTTCGCGCAGCGCGGCGATCATGCGCCGCGTGAGTTCGCGCGCGGTGCCCCAGACCACGTGGTAACGCGGCAGCGAGTTGCCGTCGCCCTGCAGGCCGCGCTCCACCCAGTTGACGGCGGGCATGAACTTGAGGCCATGCGCCAGCAGCCAGTCGTAGACCTGGGCGCGCGACTGTTCCACGTAGTACTCGGCCCAGCGGCGCGGCCAGTGGTCGTCTGCTCCCAGTTCGCCGAAGCGCAGCCAGTCGCGCAGGGCGATCTCGGGGGTGTCCGGGACCTTCATGCGGGCCTGCAGCGGCGTGCCCACCAGCGCCATGCCGCCGAAGGCCCAGAGCGCCAGGCCGCCCAGGCGATCGGGCGTGTCGCGGTCGACCAGGCTGACACTGCGGCCCCTGCGCAGGCATTCCAGCGCCGTCACGATCCCTGCCAGGCCACCGCCGATCACCAGCACATCGGACTGCATAGCGTGCTCCTCGGATGATTCTTCTCGATCGGGCCACACCTTACCGCATTCGGCGTGGCGCCGGGCGCTGCGGGAAGCCTCGCAGGTGACACGTATGCCCGCGGGGGTAGGGCAGGCGCTACACTGCCCGCCATGAAGCAGCCCATCCGACGTATCGCCATCAGCACCGGCGGCGGCGACGCCCCGGGTCTGAACGCCGTCATCAGTTCCGTGGTCTGGTCCGCCGCCAACCGGGGCTGGGATTGCGTGGGCATCCGCGACGGCTTCAACGGCATTCTGGCGCCCGAGCGCTATCCGCAAGGCGGCGTGGAGCGCCTCACGCGCGAGCGCGTGCGCGGCATCTCGCACCTGGGCGGCACCATCCTCGGTACCACGAACAAGGGCAACCCGCTGCAGTTCCCCACGCGCCAGTCCGACGGCAGCGTGCTGGCCGCCGACCGCGGCGACGAGGTCGTGGCCTACTGCCGGCGCGAAGGCATCGACGCGCTGGTCATGGCCGGGGGCGACGGCACGCTGGCGATCGCGCATCAGCTGCACCGCCGCGGCCTGCGCGTGATCGGTGTGCCCAAGACCATCGACAACGACCTGGACCAGACGCACACCACCTTCGGCTTCGACACGGCCGTGTCCTTTGCCACCGAATGCCTGGACCGGCTGCACAGCACGGCCGAGAGCCACCAGCGCGTGATGGTGGTGGAGGTGATGGGCCGCTACGCGGGCTGGATCGCCTTGCACGCCGGCATCTCCGGCGGCGCCCATGCCATCCTGATCCCTGAGCTGCCCTACGACCTGGACAAGGTCGCTGCCGCCATCCGCGCGCGCGACGCGCACGGCCGCCAGTACTCGCTGGTGGTGGTGGCCGAAGGGGCGCGCGCGCAGGGCGGCCAGCGTGCCGTGCTGGCGGCGGCGGCCGGCGGCCATGTGGAGCGCCTGGGTGGTATCGGCGAGCAGGTGGCGCAGGAACTGGCGCAGCGCACCGGCAAGGAGGCCCGCGCGGTCGTGCTGGGCCATCTGCTGCGCGGTGGCAGTCCAACTACCTTCGACCGCCTGGCGGCCAAGCGTTTCGGCACGGCGGCCGTGCGCGGGCTGGAGCAGGGCCTGACCGGCGTCATGGTGGCGCTGTCGCACCCCAATGTCATCTACGTGCCGCTGGAGGAGGTGGCCGGCCGCATGAAGGCCGTGCCGGCCGACAGCGACACCCTGCAGACCGGGCGCGACCTGGGTATCTGCTTTGGGGACTAGGGTGTACAGGCCCTGAGTAAGCAACAACCGCAGCTTGGGCGGCTGTCATTGCCCTTACGATAGACCGAATTTTTCCTGGAGATATCCCGATGCCCGTCATCACCAATATCGAAGACCTGCGTGTCCTGGCCCAGAAGCGCGTGCCGCGCATGTTCTATGACTACGCCGACAGCGGCTCCTGGACCGAGGGCACCTACCGTGCCAACGAGGCCGATTTCCAGAAGATCAAGCTGCGCCAGCGCGTGGCCGTGAACATGGACAATCGCAGCACGGCGACCAGGATGGTCGGCATCGATGTCAAGATGCCGGTGTGCATTGCGCCCGTGGGACTGACCGGCATGCAGCACGCCGATGGCGAGATCCACGCGGCGCGTGCGGCCGAGAAGTTCGGCATCCCCTTCACGCTCTCGACCATGAGCATCTGCTCCATCGAGGACATCGCCGAGAACACCAGTGCGCCCTTCTGGTTCCAGCTCTACATGATGCGCGACCGCGAATCCATGGCACGCATGATCCAGCGCGCCAAGGATGCCAAGTGCAGCGCCCTGGTGCTGACGCTGGACCTGCAGGTGATCGGCCAGCGCCACAAGGACCTGAAGAATGGCCTGACCGCGCCCCCGAAGCCGACGCTGGCCAACATCATCAACCTGATGACCAAGCCGCGCTGGTGCCTGGGCATGGCCGGCACGCGCCGCCACACCTTCCGCAACCTGGTGGGCCATGTGAAAGGCGTGAGCGACATGAGCTCGCTGGCTGCCTGGACCAATGAGCAGTTCGACCCGCGCCTGTCCTGGCCCGATGTGGCCTGGGTGAAGGAGCAGTGGGGCGGCAAGCTCATCCTCAAGGGCATCATGGACGTGGAAGACGCCAAGCTGGCCGTGGCCAGCGGCGCGGATGCCATCGTCGTCAGCAACCACGGCGGCCGCCAGCTCGACGGCGCGCCCAGCAGCATCGAGGCCCTGCCGGCCATCGTGGCCGAGGTGGGCTCGAAGATCGAAGTGTGGATGGACGGCGGCATCCGTTCCGGCCAGGACGTGCTCAAGGCCTGGGCCCTGGGCGCGCGCGGCACCATGATCGGCCGCGCCATGGTCTATGGCCTGGGCGCCATGGGCGAGGCCGGCGTGAGCAAGGCGCTGCAGATCATCCACAAGGAACTCGACACCACCATGGCCTTCTGCGGCCACACCAACATCAACAACGTGGACTGCAGCATCCTGGTGCCGGGCACTTACCCGACCGCGTGATTCCGCTCAGGCCTGGACCTCGATGTGGTACAGGCCCCAGGGGCACTGGGCGTAGCGCTGCGGGAGGGGCTGGCCCATCCGGTCCGGGTAGGCGTCCGGCGCGTACACCGCCCACAAGGGTCCCAGCCCGCCCAGCGCCATGGGCCGGCCGTCCAGGTGCGTGGCCACGATGAAGCGGTAGCGCTGCGCCTGCGCCAGGGGCAGCGGCACGGTATAGCCGTCCACCGCGCGCAGGACCAGCGTCTTGACCCGCTCCAGCGTGGCGCCCGTGGCGCGCAGCACCTCGGTCAGCAGGGGGCCGCGCAGCTCGTGCGGCCGGGCGTCGTATTCCAGCGTGGCTTTCAGGGTGACGGCCGGCAGGGCGCGCAGCGCCTCGAAGTCGAACACGTGGGCGCGTTCGAAGTGCAGTTGCTGTTTGGCCATCATCTGGTCCAGGGCTGGGTCCAGCGGGCCGCGGTTGCCGTGGCCGATGGCCCCGGTGACGGTCAGCAGGCCGGGGCCGGCCGAGGCGGACGCGGCGTAGGCCGGCCGGGCGACGGCGGTGACGAGGGGGCCACCGAGGGCGGTGGCGAGGAAAGCGCGTTTCTTCATGGCTGGTTCTCCCGCCGCAGCCGGTGCCGCGGCCAGGCGCATTGTGCGCCCGGCGCGCTATGCTTGCGCCGTGTCCGCCCCTGCCGCCGCCGCACCCTCCTCCCGTATCCGCCGCATCGCCCACCTCGACATGGACGCGTTTTACGCCTCGGTCGAGCTGCTGCGCTATCCGCAGCTCAAGGGCCTGCCGGTGGTGATCGGCGGCGGCCGGCGCCGGCCCGATGACGCGCTGCTGCAGAAGCATGCCGACCGGCCGCTGGCGGCGATCCCGGTGGCCGGGTTCCCGCTGCTGAAGGACTACGCCGGCCGCGGCGTCATCACCACCGCCACCTACCCCGCGCGCCAGTTCGGCGTGGGCTCGGCCATGGGGTTGATGAAGGCGGCCAAGCTGTGCCCGCAGGCCATCCTGTTGCCGGTGGACTTCGACGAGTACCGCCGCTACTCGCGCCGCTTCAAGGACGTCATCACCGGGATCGCGCCCGTCATGGAGGACCGCGGCGTGGACGAGGTCTACATCGACTTCACCGAGGTGCCGGGCGGCCAGCGCGAGGGCGGGCGGGTGCTGGCGCGGCTGATCCAGAAGAGCATCTTCGACGCCACGGGGCTGACCTGTTCCATCGGCGTGGCGCCCAACAAGCTGCTGGCCAAGATGGCCAGCGAATTCAACAAGCCCAACGGCATCTCCATCGTCATGCCGGAGGACCTGCAGGGTCAGATCTGGCCGCTGCCCTGCCGCAAGATCAACGGCGTCGGTCCCAAGACGGATGAAAAGCTCAAGGGCCACGGCATCCAGACCATCGGCGAGCTGGCGGCGCGCGACCAGGACTGGCTGGTCGCGCATTTCGGCAGGAGCTACGGCGCCTGGCTGCATGAAGCGGCCTGGGGGCGGGATGACCGCCCGGTGGTGACTGAGAGCGAACCGGTCTCCATCAGCCGCGAGACCACTTTCGAGCGCGACCTGCACGCCGTGCGCGACAAGGCCGAGCTCGGCGCCATCTTCACGGCCCTGTGCGAGCGCGTGGCGGCCGACCTGCAGCGCAAGGGCTACGTCGGCAAGACCATCGGCATCAAGCTGCGCTATGACGACTTCAGGAGCGTCACCCGCGACCAGACCATCGAGCGCCATACGGCCGACGCGAAGACCATCCGCCAGGCGGCCGGCCTGTGCCTCAAGCGCGTGGACCTGACGCGCCGCCTGCGCCTGCTGGGGGTGCGGGTGGGTTCGCTGCTGCGGGCCGACGCGGCGACCGCGGCCGATCTCTCGAAACTCGCTCCTGATTCGGTAGCAACAACAGCTCAACTGTTCTAGATTTCAGGTGGCTTGACATCAGCTGACGCCAAACTTACAGTGAAATGCCGTGCGGGAGGCTTCCATGAACCATCCTCTCACCCTGGCAGAAATGCAGCGTATCCGGCAGTGGCATGTGGCGCACCGCGACGACCACCCGCTGGAGTACCAGGTCTGGGACCTGCTGTTGACCCTCTGGGTCATGGGCTGGCTCGGCTGGCTGCCCGGCTACGCACTCGACGCGGAGTGGGCCTGGCCCCTGTGCCTGCTCGCCATGATGGCGCCCAGGCTCTACGTGGCCTGGCGCCGGCATGCGCACCGGCTGCGACGTCTCCGGTGCGACTGGCTGGGTGACAAGGCCTGAGCCTTGTGGGTACAGTGAGGGCATGAATACCGCGCCCTGCTTCACGCTCAGCATCACGGACCACATCGCCCACCTGGTGCTCAGCCGCCCCGAGGCGATGAACACCATGCACCCGCAGTTCTGGCGCGAGCTGGACCAGGTGCTCACGCAACTGCATAACGGCAACGAAGCGCGCGTGCTGGTCATCAGCAGCACCGGCAAGCACTTCAGCGCCGGCATGGCGCTGGAGACCTTTGGCGGCGCCATCACGCTGGACGACCGCAGCGCCGAAGGGCGTGCCGCCGTCTTCGACCTGCTGACCGACATGCAGGCCACGTTCAGCAAGCTGGAGACGCTGCGCATTCCGGTTATTGCGGCCATCCAGGGTGGCTGCATCGGCGGCGCGGTGGACATGGTGAGTGCCTGCTGCCTGCGCTACGCGACGGCCGATGCCTTCTTCTGCATCCAGGAGATCAACATCGGCATGGTGGCTGACGTGGGCACGCTGCAGCGCCTGCCCAAGCTGATGCCGCTCGGCGTGGTCAAGGAACTGGCCTACACGGGCCGGCGCCTGCCCGCCGCGCAGGCGCTGGGCTACGGCCTGGTGAACCAGGTGTTCGACACGCCCGAGGCCCTGCTGGCCGGCGCCCTGCAGACGGCGAAGGAGATCGCCAGCAAACCGCCCGTGGCGATCTGGGGCACCAAGCAGGCGCTGCACTACGCGCGCGACCACGGCGTGGACGACGCGCTCAAGCAGATGGGCTGGTTGCAGGGGGCGATCTGGAGCAATCGCCACGTGCTGGAGGCGGTGAGCGCCATGAAGGACAAGCGCGCCGGCAACTTCCCGCCGCTGGCGCCACTCAAGTCTTTCCGCGACCTGGGCTGACGGGGTCGAACAGCGCTTATTGCCGCGCCGTGCGCACGTTCGCCGGCAGCGCCTGCGGATGGCTGGTGCGCCAGGGGTTGATGTCCAGCCCGCCGCGGCGCGTGTAGCGCGCATAGACCGTCAGCTTGGCCGGCTTGCAGCGCTGCAGGATGTCCATGTAGATGCGCTCCACGCACTGTTCGTGGAATTCATTGTGGTTGCGGAAACTCACGAGGTACTGCAGCAGGCCCGCCTGGTCGATCTGCGGGCCGCTGTAGCTGATCTGCACGCTGGCCCAGTCGGGCTGGCCGGTGACCAGGCAATTGCTCTTGAGCAGGTTGCTCGTGAGCGTCTCGCTGACGGGCTGCTCGTCGAAGGCCGCGGTGAGAAGTTCGGGCGCGGGCGTGTAGTGGGTGCATTCCACCTCCAGCCGGTCCAGGTTCACGCCGTCCAGTTCGTGGATGGGCTGCTGGTCGAACAGCTCGGGCGCGAGCAGGCGCACACCCACCGTGCCCGTCCTGCCGGAGCCGCGCCACGCGGCTTCACTGAGGTCGGTACGCAGGCGCGCCTGCACCTCGGCGGCATCGGCGAACTTCGTGTTGTTGTAGCTGTTGAGGTAGAGCTTGAAGGACTTGCTCTCGATGATGTTGGGCGTTTCGCAGGGCACGGTCACGTGGGCGAGGGCCACCTGCGGCTTGCCGCGCTCGTTGAGCCAGGAGAGCTCGTAGGCCGTCCACAGGTCCGCACCCAGGAAGGGCAGGGTGGCGGGCACACCGATTTCCTCGCGCTTGGGGGCGCGCGAGATGGGGTAGAGCAGCGCGGCGTCGTACTGGTCCGCGTAGGGAACCGCCTTGCCCAGCGAGGATTTTTCGGGGGTGCTCATTCGTTCACCTTGCGCCGGAACACCAGGCGGTCTGCTTCGGAGGCCGTGGCGTCAAAGGCGTAACCCTCGAGGTTGAACTTCTCCAGCTGCGTGGGCGTGCTGACGCGCCTGGTGGCCGCATAGCGCGCCATCAGGCCGCGCGCCCGCTTGGCCAGGAAGCTGATGACCTTGTACTTGCCGCCCTTCCAGTCCTCGAACACACATTCGATCACGCGCGCCTTCAGTGCCTTGGTGTCGACCGCCTTGAAATACTCCTGCGAGGCCAGGTTCACCACCACCGGTGTCTTGTCGGCCTGCAACCGCTCGTTCAGGTAGTCGGCAATCTGGGTGCCCCAGAACTTGTAGAGGTTCCTGCCCTTGGGGTTCGCCAGCGAGGTGCCCATCTCCAGCCGGTAGGGCTGCATCCAGTCCAGCGGGCGCAGCACGCCGTACAGGCCGCTGAGGATGCACACATGCTCCTGTGCCCAGGCCAGGTCTTCGGCCTTCAGTGTCTTGGCGTCCAGGCCTTCGTAGACATCGCCGTTGAAGGCCAGCACCGCCTGCTTGGAGTTCTTCGCCGTGAACTTCGGGCTCCAGGCCTGGTAGCGCGCCACGTTCAGGCCGG
>JAJZUZ010000199.1 GCA_021845965.1 Pseudomonadota bacterium
CACCGAGATCGTGACGCTGGCACGCAAGAACGAGGCGCGCTATCACGACGTGGTGCAGCGCATGCGCTATTACGCCGACATGGGGGTGAAGTTCAAGGTCTGCGGCCTGTCCATGAAGGACTATGGCTACACCCCGGCGGACCTGTACGATTTCGTCGAGGTCGTGCCGTCGGCGCTGACCGAGCTGATGTATTGGCAGAACCAGGGCTATGCGCTCATTCCCGCCACCGTGATGGACAAGAAGTACTCGATCGAGCAGATCCGCTGAGGCATGCCCGCGCCGCCAGGACAAACGGGCCCCGCAGGGCCCGTTTGCTTATGGTTCGCAGCGCTCAGGCTTCGTAACCCGGGTTCGGCAGCACGCCCTCGATCTTGGGCATGTTGAGCTTGCGTGCAGTCACCTTGCCGCCGCGTGCCTTGAGCCAGGTCTCGACCACTTCCCAGACCTGCTTGTTGCCGGCGGTCTTGGCCTCTTCGGCCACCGGCGCCCAGCCAGCCACCTTGTAGGTCTTGTCGGCCTCGATCAGCTTGCCGTTCAGGCGCATGTCGCTGATACGCTTGCCGGCCGCGGCGACCGGGTTGACGTTGTAGTGCAGGCCGCCTACGCGCACCATGTCGCCGCCCTGCTGGTAGTAGGGATCGGGATTGAACAGGTTGTCGCACACGTCTTCCAGCACCGTCTTGATGGTGGCACCGGTCATCGGCGTCACCGTGGCGTAGGAGTAGGTGGTGGCGGTCATGTCCATCAGCCATTCACGCGTGATGGCCTGGCCCGACAGCAGGCTGGTGCCCCAGCGGAAGCCCGGCGAGAAGGCAATGTCGGCGCCCTGCACGTCGATCAGGGCGTCGAGCAGCAGCTGGTCGCCGGTGCCATTGAAGTTGCCGCGGCGGTACAGCGTGCCTTCGGTCACGGCCAGCACCTCGTTCAGCTTGGCTTCGTAGGGCGAACGGATCTTGGTGATCAGCGCGTCCATCTCCTTGTCGGCCGGCAGCATGTTGGCGAACACGGGCAGCAGCTTGTAGCGGAAGTCGCTGACCTTCTTGTCCTTGACCTCGAAGTCCAGCACGCCCAGGAACTTGCCGTTGGAGCCGGCGTTGGTGACCAGGGTCTTGCCGCCCTTGTTGCTGACAATGCTGGCCACGGGCATGCCGTCGTGGGTGTGGCCGCCCATGATGGCGTCGATGCCCGACACGCGGCTGGCCATCTTCAGGTCCACGTCCATGCCGTTGTGCGAGATGACGACCACGACCTGGGCACCCTTGGCGCGCGCCTCGTCGACCATCTTCTGCATGTTCTCGTCCTGGATGCCAAAGGACCAGTCAGCGACCATGTAGCGCGGGTTGGCGATGGGCGTGTAGGGGAAGGCCTGGCCGATGATGGCGCAGGGCACACCGTTGATCTCGCGAATCACGTAGGGCTTGAAGACCTGGTCGCCGAAGTCGTTGGTCTTGACGTTCTGCGCCACGAAGTCGAGCTTGCCGGCGAAGTCTTTCTCGACGATCTCCTTCACCCGCTCCATGCCGTAGGTGAATTCCCAGTGGCCGGTCATCACGTCCACGCCCAGCAGCTTGCAGGCATCGACCATGTCCTGGGCATTGGTCCACAGCGAGGTGGCCGAACCCTGCCAGGTGTCGCCACCGTCCAGCAGCAGCGAACCCGGGCGGCTGGCCTTCAGGCGCTTGACCAGGGTCGCGAGGTGGGCGAAACCGCCGACCTTGCCGTAGCGCCTGGCCGCCTTCTCGAAGTCCAGGTAGGTCAGGGCATGGGCCTCGGCGGTACCGGGACGGACCTTGGCGACCTTCAGCAGGTGTTCGCCCACCAGGTGCGGCAGGTTGCCCTTCATGCTGCCGATGCCCAGGTTCACGTTGGGCTCGCGGAAATAGATGGGCTTGAGCTGCGCGTGGCAGTCGGTCATGTGCAGGAAGGAGACATTGCCGAACTTCGGAATGTCGTACAGGCCGTTGGCCGCCGTGGCCGCGTCGGCTTCGGCGTATGCGCCCAGGCCCATGCCGGCCATGGTGCCCGCACCGAGCACCTGCATGAATTCACGTTTGGTCAGATTCATAGTTTCGCAACCACTTAAGTGTTGATGAAAAAATCGCCCGGGCGTGCCCGGGCCCATACTACTCGCGCTTACTTGTTCACCGGCGAATTCGGATCAAGGAGCAAGGCCATGATGTGCTGGACCTGTTGCTCGGTCAGGATGCCCTTGTGGCCCGCGCGCGGCATCTGCGAACAGGCGTTGTAGGCCTTGGCGTTCCAGATCTTGCCCCAGGTGTACTGGATGATGGCGGCCGACTCGGGCGCATACAGGTCCTTCACACCGCGGTTCTTGCCGTAGTGGTACAGGCTGGGTCCCAGCGTGCCGTAGGAGATCTCCTCCTTGCTGATCTGGTGGCAGTTGTAGCAGTTGCCCCCGTTCTCGCTGCCGGCCTTGTCACTCCAGGTCATGCCGCGACCACTCTGGGCTATCTTCTCGCCCAGCTTCCAGTCGCCGATGTACTGGCCACCCGCCGGCCACTTGATGGCGGCGAAGTTGGCCGCCTCGATGGCCTTGGCCTGCTGCTCATCCAGCGGCTTGCCCGCCACATCGGCTTCACTGCAGGCGCGGTCGGCTTCGTCCTGCACCAGGCGGTCGACCTTGGCCTGGCCCTGGTCGCGGAAGGACTCCTGCGCAATCTTTGCCGTCAGCTGGTCCAGGTCGGCGCCGCCGGGCGCCGAGCCGCAGCCAGCCAGCGTCACGGCCACGGTGGCAGCCAGGGCTGCCAGCATCTTCTTGTTGCTGTCGTACATCTGTGCGGTCTCCTTAGCGCTTGAGGGCCGGGGCGATGGATACGGCACCCTTGCCGTTGACACCCATATACACCCCCAGGGCGATGGTGGCGTCACTGGCGTAGCCCGGGTAGGGGAAGCGCTGCTGGCGGTAGCAGTCGTTCAGGCGGCGCTGCATGCCCCACAGTTCTCCGGAGGATACGCGGTAGGCGGGCCAGGCACCAAAACCGGCACCGGCACCGGGGTTCTTGGTCAGGTTGGGCAGGTCCTGCAGGCGGATGCGCTTGCTGTCTTCGCCGTGGCAGGTGGCGCACGCAAAGTCGTGCGTGCCCCCGCGCATGAAGAACAGGCGCTTGCCCACTTCATACATGGTCTTCTCCTGCGCGTGCTCCTGCGGCAGGTTGAGTTTCATCCCACGCGATTCGGAAGAGATCCAGGCGACCAGGGCCTCCAGATTCTTCTGCTCGCCTTTGCCGAATCCGGTCTGCGCGATTTCCTTGGCATCAAAGCCCTGCAGCGTTTCCATGCAGGTCAGCAGGCGCGACTCCAGATCCTGCACCCGGTTGGTGTCAGCGAAGTAGCGCGGCAGCTCCACAAAGGCGCCCTTGACCACGCCCGCGCCCTTGCCCAGGTCGCAGCGCTCCAGCGAGGCATTCTTGGGGCCGCGCTTTTGTTTCCACAGGTCTTCACCCTTGGCTTCGAACAGCTCGGCCGGGTTGCCATCGGCCAGCATTTCGCGGTATTCCGCAATGCCGTCGCTGGCGGATTTCTGTGCCAGGGCGGTGCTGCCCAGCAGGATGGTGGCGAGCGCCAGGGCCCAACGTTTCATCTCTATCACCTCGTGCATATCGAGAAAGCAAAATGGAGAAGGGCGAACCCTTCTCCATTCATTATTCCGTCTGGCGGAATCAGGACACCGTTGCTTCGTCGGTGCGGCTTTCGCCCTTGTTGTCCTTCCAGCTCACGCTGATCTTGTCGCCCGCCTTGGCGCCCTTGACCACAAACTGCATGAACGGGTTCTTGGACACCGAGGGGCCCCACTCGGCGGTCAGCACCACCTTGCCGTTGAGCGTGGCGCTCACTTCGTTGATGAAGTGCGCGGGCACCAGCTTGCCCGAAGAGTCCTTGCGCTGGCCCGACTCCATCTCGTGGCTCATCAGAACACGGACGGTGGCCTTGTCACCAGCGGCTTGAGCGCGAATGCGCATCGGATCTGCCATTTTGATACTCCTAATTCGTTACGTTGCGTATGGACTTGCTGCTT
>JAJZUZ010000200.1 GCA_021845965.1 Pseudomonadota bacterium
GGGCGCCGCTGGCGTCGATCATCAGGCCGGCGTAGAGGAAGCCGGTGTAGGGAATGCCGTCCTTCTCCATGCCCTTGATGGTGGGCAGGATGATTTCGCGCATGGCACGCGCGTGCACCGCGGGTGTGACGACCGGCGCCGGCGAATAGGCGCCCATGCCACCGGTGTTCGGGCCCTGGTCGGCGTCGAGCAGGCGCTTGTGGTCCTGGCTGGTGGCCAGCGCCACCACGTTCCTGCCGTCGCACAGCACGATGAAGCTGGCTTCCTCGCCCTGCAGGAACTGCTCGATCACCACGCGCGCGCCGCCCGCGTTGTGGGTGACGCCCAGCTTGTTGTCCAGCAGCATGAAGTCGATCGCCTCGTGCGCCTCGTCGACCGTCATGGCCACCACCACACCCTTGCCGGCGGCCAGGCCGTCGGCCTTGACGACGATGGGCGCGCCCATCCTGTCGACATAGGCGTGCGCCGCCACCGCGTCGGAGAAGGTCTCGTACTCCGCGGTCGGGATGCCATGGCGCTTCATGAAGGCCTTGGAGAAGGCCTTGGAGCTTTCCAGCTGCGCGGCCGCCTTCGTGGGGCCGAAGATGCGCAGGCCATGGGCGCGGAACTCGTCGACCACGCCAGCGGCCAGCGGGGCCTCGGGGCCGACCACGGTCAGGCCGATCTGCTCCCGCTGCGCCCACTCGCGCAAGGCCACCACGTCGGTGATGGGCACGTTCTGCAGGCGTTTGTCACGCGCCGTGCCGCCATTGCCCGGCGCCACATAGATCACCTGCACCTTGGGCGACTGGGCCAGTTTCCAGGCCAGCGCGTGTTCGCGGCCGCCGCCACCAATTACCAGTACTTTCATATCAATCCAATTTCTTGCCTATTGCCAACCGACAGGCGAACCAGCATCCAAACCCAGGGAACACCGTGGAACCGGCTTTGCCGGGCCACGGGTGTTCGCCCCTTGCGGGGGCTGAGCCCTGCGGCTCCCAGCCTGCCTGCGCAGGCTGGGACAGGGCGAAGAGCCCAGGCCTCTGGCCTGGGCCCCTCGGCGATGAGCGACACGCAGTGCGCGTAGCTTGGGGGGAGTCATAACGCCGCGTTGTGATAGACCTCCTGCACATCGTCGAGGTCTTCGAGGATGTCCAGCAGCTTCTGCATCTTGGCGGCATCGTCGCCGCTCAATTCGATCGTGTTCTCCGGCCGCATGGTGACGCCGGCCACTTCGGCCGTCAGCCCGGCCGCCTCCAGCGCGTTCTTCACCGCCTCGAAGTCGCCCGGCGCCGTCAACACCTCGATGGCGCCGTCGTCATCGGCCACCACGTCCTCGGCGCCGGCTTCCAGCGCCACTTCCATCACCTTGTCCTCGCTGGTGCCCGGGGCGAAGATCAGCTGGCCGCAATGCTTGAACTGGAAGGCCACCGAGCCTTCGGTGCCCATATTGCCGCCGTGCTTGGAGAAGGCGTGGCGCACCTCGGCCACGGTGCGCACCCGGTTGTCGGTCATGGTGTCGACGATGATGGCGGCGCCGCCGATGCCGTAGCCTTCGTAGCGGATTTCCTCGTAGTTCACCCCCTCGAGGTTGCCCGCCGCCTTGTCGATGTTGTACTTGACGCGATCGGCCGGCATATTGGCCGCCTTGGCCTTGTCGATCGCCAGGCGCAGGCGCGGGTTGGCAGCCGGATCGGGCCCGCCGGCGCGCGCCGCCACCGTGATTTCACGGATGATGCGCGTCCAGATCTTGCCGCGCTTCTCGTCCTGGCGACCCTTGCGGTGCTGAATATTGGCCCATTTACTGTGTCCAGCCATGGGAAAGTCCTTGTATTTTGGTTAGGCTATAAAGATCGAGATTGTACTTTTTGGGATTTCCATGGCCGACCCGATCCTCATCGCCCAGCATGGCGACATCCAGTGCTTCCTGCGTCCCGACAAGGCCAACCGCCACGGCCTGATCACCGGCGCCACCGGCACCGGCAAGACCATCACCCTGCAGACCCTGGCCGAAGGCTTTTCCCGCATCGGCGTGCCGGTCTTCATGGCGGACATCAAGGGCGACCTGACCGGCATCTCCCAGGCCGGCAAGGTGGGTGACAAGCTCGCCAAGGTGCTGGCCGAGCGCGGCCTGCCCACGCCCGCGTCCCTCGCCTGCCCCGCCACCCTGTGGGACGTGTTCGGCGAACAGGGTCACCCGGTGCGCGCCACCGTCAGCGACCTCGGCCCGCTGCTGCTGGGCCGCATGCTGAACCTGAACGAGACGCAGGAGGGGGTGCTGCAGCTGGTGTTCAAGATCGCCGACGACCAGGGCCTGCTGCTGCTGGACCTGAAGGACCTGCGCGCCATGTGCCAGTACGTGGGCGACAACGCCTCGCAGTTCACCACCCAGTACGGCAACATCAGCGCGGCCAGCATCGGCGCCATCCAGCGCGGCCTGCTGCAGATCGAGAGCCAGGGCGGCGACAAGTTCTTCGGCGAGCCCATGCTCAACATCGCCGACTTCATGCAGACCGATGCCCAGGGCCACGGTCTCGTCAACATCCTGGCGGCCGAGAAACTGATGAATTCGCCGCGGCTGTATGCCACCTTCCTGCTGTGGCTGCTCTCCGAGCTGTTCGAACAGCTGCCCGAGGTGGGCGACCTGGACCAGCCCAAGCTGGTGTTCTTCTTCGACGAAGCCCACCTGCTCTTCAACGACGCGCCCAAGGCGCTGCTGGAGCGCATCGAGCTCGTGGTGCGCCTGGTGCGCAGCAAGGGCGTGGGCGTGTATTTCGTGACGCAGAACCCGCTGGACATTCCGGACACGGTGCTGGGCCAGCTGGGCAACCGCGTGCAGCATGCGCTGCGCGCCTTCACCCCGCGCGACCAGAAGGCCGTGAAATCGGCCGCCGAGACCATGCGCCCCAATCCCAAGCTGGACATCGCCGCGGCGATCACCGAGCTGGGTGTGGGCGAGGCGCTGGTGAGTTTCCTGGACGAGAAGGGCCGGCCCTGCGTGACGGAGCGCGTCTACGTGCTGCCCCCGGGCAGCCAGATCGGCCCCATCACGCCGCAACAGCGCCAGGCCCTGATCGCCAGTTCAGTGGTGGCCGGTGTCTACGAGAAGACCGTGGACCGTGAATCGGCGTTCGAATTGCTCAGCAAGCGCACGCAGGAGAAGCAGGCCCAGGTCGAAGCAGCGGCGCAGAAGGAGGAAGGCGGCGGCCTGTTCGACAGCCTGGGCGGCCTGTTGGGCGGTGGCCCCAAGCGTACCCGTGCCAGCGCCGGCGAGCAGCTGATCAAGAGCGCGGCCAGCAGCATCGGCCGCGAGGTCGGACGGCAGATCATCCGCGGGGTGCTGGGCAGCATCCTGGGCGGCAACAAGCGGCGCTAGGAGGGTTTGCCGTTCCAGGCTGAGCGCAACGCGCAGGTCAGTGACAGATTGCGCAAAATTGTGTGTCCAGCGCCGCCGCGACATGAATACAGCCAGTAGCATGCTTGCCTAAGGAGTTCCCTGCATGCCCACCCCCCCGCAACCCCCGCGCGCCGCCGGCCAGACCACCAAGACCGGCGCGACCAGCGCCCTGAGCAAAATCGACTTGCGCATCAAGGAACTGCGCATGTTCGATGTGTCGCACATCCGGGACCGCTGGGAACCCAGCCTGGAGAGCCTGCAAAAGAGCACCAATGCCGCCCTGGCCGACGCCTTGGGCGCCCAATCCCCGGAATACCGGAAATACGCCATCGAGGCGTTCGACGCGACGCTGCAGCCGGACTTCAGCGGGCGCTACACGCCGGAGGAACTGCACGCGGCGGTCAAGACCGGGCTGGAGCAGGCCGTCGAGAAGCTGAAGCGCGTGAAAGTCTTGCTGGAGGAGCGCGCGCGGCAGGAGTCCGCGGCACCGGCACCGGCACCGGCACCGGCACCGGCACCCGCTCCAGCACCCGCTCCAGCACCCGCTCCAGCACCCGCTCCAGCACCCGCTCCAGCACCCGCTCCAGCACCCGCTCCAGCACCCGCTCCAGCACCCGCTCCAGCACCCGCTCCAGCACCCGCTCCAGCACCCG
>JAJZUZ010000201.1 GCA_021845965.1 Pseudomonadota bacterium
ACCAGGCCAACGCGCCGACGAGCACGGCGGTGAGGAGTAGACCCAGAACGACGCGGGATTTGTTCATGCCAGCTAGCCTCAGCGGGTGTGGAACTGCGATAACTGCGATGCTAGCACCAGGACCCGGCCGCGCGGAGCCCGTGCGTACCCTCCCGGTGCATCCATGCCGCAAAAGAACCGTGTCTTTACCCCGCGTTCACGAAAGCGGGCGTGCCGGCGGTCGGCGCTGCGCGAAGCCGGCGCGTTGTAGAGACGACTACCAGGAGCACGACCATGAAGCGTAGCCTTGTCCTGATCTCTGCCCTGCTGGCCGCGAGCCTGTGTGCGGCCCAGGAAGAGGGACTGGTGATTTCCTCCACGCCGGTGGTGCAGCAGGTCGGCGTGCCGCGGCAGGTGTGCACCAGCGAACCGGTCACCGTGCAGCCCCCCAAGAGTGGTGCGGGCGCGGCCATCGGCGCCGTCGCGGGCGGCATCGTCGGCAACGCGGCCACCCAGGGCTCGGGGGCGGCCACCGTGCTGGGCGCCATCGGCGGCGCCGTGATCGGCAATCAGATCGAACCGCCGCCACCGCCGGTGACGCAGAACCTGACACGCTGCGGCATGCAAACGGTGTACGAGAACCGCACGATGTACGACGTCGAATACGAGTACGGCGGCAAGCGCTACAAGGTGCTGCTGCCCTACGACCCGGGACAGACCATCGCCCTGCGTGTCGCTCCCGAGCAATTGGGCGAGCCGAACGCGCCGCCGCCTGCGCCCATCGTGAGCGCGCCACCGGTCTACACGCCGCCGGTCGTCGTGGCACCGGGACCGGTGTATTACCCCTACTACTACCCCTACGGCTACTACCCCGCGCCGGCCGTGGGCGTGCAACTGCACTTTGGCAGCTACTGGCGGCCCTATCCCTACTACGCGCCGCGCTACGTGCCGCGATACCCCACACGCCCCCCGGCGCCGCACCGCGAGCCGCCGCACCTGGGCCGCTAGACCCCATCGTCCTGTCCCCGCACGCTTGCATCGCCTGCCGTGCGTGGGCGCATCCGGCGGCCAGCGCCGGGCCCCGCCCGCCGCGTGGACTTGGCACGCGGCATTCCCGCGCCCATAATGTGGCCCACTCCCTGCCCCGGTCCCAGGACCGGCCCGCATGCGGATGAGGCACCCTGCCCCCGTGCCGTTGTATGTGCTTTACCCACAACTACGAGACGAGGGGAACAACATGAGCTTCATGAACCGACTGCGGGTCATCCATCGCTTTGCCCTGCTGGGCAGCCTGGGGCTGATCCTCATGGTGATGCCGACGCTGCTGTACGTGCAGACGGCCTACACCAATATGGAAGTGGCCAAGACCGAGGCACGCGGCCTGCCGCTGGTCAAGGCGGCACTCAAGGTGATCCAGCTGACGCAGCAGCACCGTGGCCTCAGCGGCCTGGCACTGGCCGGCAACGGCAGCGCGCAGGCCGAACGCAGCGCCAAGCAGACCGAAGCGGACAAGGCCTATGAGCAACTGGGCACGCTGCTCGGCAGTGAGGTATCCGGTTCGGATCTGGCCACCAGCTGGCAGACCGCGCTGCGGGACTGGAAGAGCGTGAGCAGCCAGGTCAGCGGCGGCAGCCTGAACGTGGGCCAGAGCTTCGCGGCGCACACGGCGGTGATCGAGAAGCTGCTGGCCCTGGCCGACCGTTTGAGCGATGCGTTCGAGCTGTCACTCGACCCGGAGCTGCACAGCTACGAACTGATCCAGGCCTCGGTCTATGCCTTGCCGGCACTCATGGAGGAGATGGGCAAGACCCGCGCGCGCGGCAGCTCCTTGCTGGCCGCGAGGACCGCGACCCCGGCCGAGGTGCAGACACTGGCGGTGTTCGTGGCGCGCGCCCGCGCCGAACTCAACCGCGCCCTGCTGGCCTATGACAAGGCAGCCAAGGCCAACCCCGAGGTCGGCCGGGCGCTGGACGCGCAGAGCCAGGACGTGCGCAACCAGACCAGCCAGGTGCTCGACCTGACACGCGACCAGATCCTGCTGGCGGAGCAGCTCGGCTACGCGTCAGCCGACTTCTTCGCGCAGATGACACGCGTGATCGACCTGCAGCTGAAATTCAGCGACAAGGCCATGGAGGTACTCGACGGGGTGCTGAACGAGCGCGTGGCCAGCCAGCGGGGCCAGCTGCAGCTGCTGCTGGGCGCACTGTTGGTGCTGGCGACGCTGGGCGCCTGGCTGGGCATCGTGGCGGCGCGCTCCATCACACAGCAGCTCGGCGGTGAACCGGGTGATGTGATGGCCATTGCCAACGCGGTGGCTCAAGGCGACCTGAGCACGCGCATCGCGGTGCAGGGCCGGGGCCAGACCAGCATCATGGGCGCGATGGCCGCCATGCAGACCTCGCTGCGCGGGGTGGTGGGCACGGTGCGCCAGAGCTCGGAGGCCCTGGCCTCGGCCAGCGACCAGATCGCCCAGGGCAACCAGGACCTCTCGGGCCGCACGGAAAGCCAGGCCAGCGCACTGGAAGAGACCGCTGCCTCCATGGAGGAGCTGGGCTCCACGGTGAAGCAGAATGCCGACAACGCCCGGCAGGCCAACCAGCTGGCGCAAAGCGCCTCCAACGTGGCCATCCAGGGCGGCGAGGTGGTGGCCCAGGTGGTGGACACCATGAAGGAGATCAACGACAGCTCCAAGAAGATCGCCGACATCATCGGCGTGATCGACGGCATTGCCTTCCAGACCAACATCCTGGCGCTCAATGCCGCGGTGGAAGCCGCCCGCGCCGGCGAGCAGGGCCGCGGCTTTGCCGTCGTGGCCGGCGAGGTACGCAACCTGGCGCAACGCAGCGCCGAGGCTGCGCGCGAGATCAAGGCCCTGATCACGGCCAGCGTGCAGCGGGTGGAGCAGGGCACGGCGCTGGTGGACCAGGCCGGCAACACCATGGAAGACGTGGTGGCCAGCATCCGCCGCGTGACCGACATCATGGGCGAGATCAGCGCCGCCAGCCATGAGCAGAGCGCGGGCGTCTCGCAGGTGGGCGAGGCCATCGTGCAGATGGACCAGGCCACACAGCAGAACGCCTCGCTGGTGGAGGAGATGGCCGCCGCCGCGGGCAGCCTGCGCACGCAGGCCCAGGAGCTGGTGCATGCGGTGGCGGTGTTCAAGCTCGGCCAGGGTGAAGAAAACCGCTCGGTCGCCCGATACGCGGCACCGGCCGAGCCCGCCAGGCCGCCGGCCCGGATCACGCCGGTCCGCGCGGCGGCGAACGCGCCGGGCAAGGTTGTGGCCGTCAAGCCGGCGGCCGTGCCCGCACCGGCCAAGCCGGCGCTCGTCGCCGCCGGCGACGACTGGGAGAGCTTCTAGCGCGATCGCGCGGTCAGGGCCCAGCGGCGGGCCCAGACTGCCGTCAACGGGCCTGCGCGCCCAGGCCCTGCAGCTTGCGCTGCCACTGCCGGACACCGGCCTCGCCCAGCTGCTCGACGCCGCCGACCAGGGTCGCGCGCACGGGCCGGATGCCGACGAAACCCAGTACATTGCGCTCCAGTGAACGCACGCTGTGGGCCAGGAAGAACCAGCGGTAGACGAAGGCCGGCATGCCCATCGTGACGACCAGGCGCGCGCTGCGCCCTTTCAGGCCCTTGCGGCTGAAGGGTGTGTCACCCTGGCCGGCGGCCGCCTTGAACGCGAAGCCGGGCCGCGCGACCTGCTCCAGGAGACCCTTGAGCAGCGCCGGCATGTCGCCCAGCCAGAGCGGAAAGAAGAACACGAGGTGCTCAGCCCAGGCGATGTCGTCCTGCGCGGCCTGCAGGGTGGCGGGCAAGGCGCCCTGCTCCCATTCGCGCTGGCTGCGCAGCAGCGGAAAGTCGAGCGCGGCCACCTGGACGGTGCGCAGTGCGTGGCCGGCCAAGCGCGCCCCGTCGGCGTAGGCCTGCGCCAGCGTGTGGCAAAGATGCGGGGCCGAGGCATCGGGATGGCCCTGGACAATGAGGATGCGGCGGGCGGACATGGCGGGACTCCTGTGCCCGGCATCTTGGCACCGGATGCCGGCAC
>JAJZUZ010000202.1 GCA_021845965.1 Pseudomonadota bacterium
CGTTGGCCTCATCCGTGGCGGCGATATGTACCTGGCCGTACTTGCGGGCTTCTTTCTGCGATTTCTGGCTCCAGGCGCCGGTGACGATGAAATCGATCCTGCCGCCGCGCGAGAGATTGAGCGGCACGATGGCGTTTTCCGCCAGGCCGCCGCCCTGCATGAAGAGGATGCGGAAGTTCTTCGGCACGACCAGCAGCTCGCGCAGGTCGGCCTCGGCCTGTTCGTAGATGCTGATGAATTCCTTGCCGCGGTGGCTCATCTCCATCACGCCCATGCCGCTGCCGTGCCAGTCCAGCATTTCGCTGGCGGCCTGCTGCAGCACCTCGGGCGCGATGGTGGCCGGGCCGGCCGAGAAGTTATAGGGGCGCTGCATCACGAAGCGTCTTCCGCGTCGCCGCCTTCACCCTCCGAGCCCTCGGCATCGTTTTCCACGATGCGCTGCAGGCCGCTCAGCTTGGCGCCGTCGTCCAGCGCGATCAGGGTGACGCCCTGGGTGGCGCGGCCGAGCTCGCGGATCTCGGCGACGCGGGTGCGCACCAGCACGCCCTTGTCGGTGATCAGCATGATCTCGTCGTCGGCATGCACCAGGGTGGCGGCCACGACCTTGCCATTGCGCTCGCTCTGCTGGATGGCGATCATGCCCTTGGTGCCGCGGCCGTGGCGCGTGTACTCGACGATGGAGGTGCGCTTGCCGTAGCCGTTCTCGGTGGCGGTCAGCACGCTCTGCTGCTCGTCCTCGGCCACCAGCATGGCGATCACGCTCTGGCCATCTTCCAGCATCATGCCGCGCACGCCGCGCGCCGCGCGGCCCATGGGGCGCACGTCGTTCTCGTCGAAGCGCACGGCCTTGCCGCCGTCGCTGAACAGCATCACGTCGTGCTGGCCGTCGGTCAGCGCCGCGCCGATGAGGAAGTCGCCCGGATCCAGGTCCACGGCAATGATGCCGGCCTTGCGCGGGTTGCTGAATTCATCGAGCGCCGTCTTCTTCACCGTGCCCATGGAGGTGGCCATGAACACGTAGTGATCGGCCGGGAAGCTGCGGTTGTCGCCGGTCAGCGGCAGCACCACATTGATCTTCTCGCCCTCGGCCAGCGGGAACATGTTGACGATCGGCCGGCCACGGGAGCCGCGCGAGCCCGCGGGAACCTCCCAGACCTTGAGCCAGTACAGGCGGCCGCGGTTGGAGAAGGCCAGCAGGTAGTCGTGCGTGTTGGCGATGAAGAGCTGGTCGATCCAGTCGTCTTCCTTGGTGGCCGTGGCCTGTTTGCCGCGCCCGCCGCGCTTCTGGGCGCGGTATTCGGACAGGGGCTGGCTCTTGATGTAACCGCTGTGGCTCAGCGTCACCACCATGTCGGTCGGGGTGATCAGGTCCTCGGTGGCCAGGTCCTGGGCGTTGTGCTCCACCTGGCTGCGGCGTGCGCCGAGCTTGCTTTGGCCGAATTCCTGCTTGATGGCGTTCAGCTCCTCGCCGATGATGACCGAGACGCGCCCCGGCTTGGCCAGGACGTCGAGCAGGTCCTCGATCTCGGCCATGACCTCCTTGTATTCGGCCACGATCTTGTCCTGCTCCAGGCCGGTGAGGCGCTGCAGTCGCATCTGCAGGATTTCCTGCGCCTGGGTATCGGACAGGCGGTACAGGCCGTCGCTGCCCATGCCGTAGTTCTTCTCCAGGCCTTCCGGGCGATAGTCGTCGGCGCTGACCACGCCACCGTCGGCACGGGTGCGGGTGAGCATTTCGCGCACCAGCTTGCTGTCCCAGGGCCTGGCCATCAGCTCGGCCTTGGCCACCGGCGGGGTGGGCGCGTTGCGGATGATGGCAATGAACTCGTCGATATTGGCCAGCGCCACGGCCAGGCCTTCGAGCACGTGGCCGCGGTCGCGCGCCTTGCGCAGGTTGAACACCGTGCGACGGGTCACCACTTCGCGGCGGTGGTCCAGGAAGACCTCGATCAGGTCCTTCAGGTTGCACAGCTTGGGCTGGCCGTTGACCAGCGCCACCATGTTCATGCCGAAGGTGTCCTGCAGCTGCGTCTGCTTGTACAGGTTGTTCAGCACCACCTCGGGCACTTCGCCGCGCTTGAGCTCGATCACCACGCGCATGCCGGACTTGTCGGACTCGTCCTGGATGTGGCTGATGCCCTCGATTTTCTTCTCGTGCACCAGTTCGGCGATGCGCTCCAGCAGGTTCTTCTTGTTGACCTGGTAGGGCAGCTCGTCGACGATGATGGCCTGGCGCTGGCCCTTGTCGATGTCCTCGAAGTGGCAGCGCGCGCGCATGACCACACGGCCACGGCCGGTGCGGTAGCCTTCCTTCACGCCCTGCATGCCATAGATGATGCCGGCCGTGGGGAAGTCGGGCGCGGGGATGATTTCCATCAGCTCGTCGATGGACGCCTCGGGGTTCTTCAGCAGGTGCAGGCAGCCGTCCACCACTTCGTTGAGGTTGTGCGGCGGGATATTGGTGGCCATGCCCACCGCGATGCCGCCTGAGCCGTTGACCAGCAGGTTGGGCAGGCGGGTGGGCAGCACCAGCGGCTCTTTTTCCGAGCCGTCGTAGTTGGGGCCGAAATCGACGGTTTCCTTGTCGATGTCGGCCAGCATCTCGTGCGCGATCTTGGCCAGGCGGATCTCGGTGTAACGCATGGCCGCCGCGTTGTCGCCGTCGACCGAGCCGAAGTTGCCCTGGCCGTCGACCAGCATGTGGCGCATGGAGAAGTCCTGCGCCATGCGCACGATGGTGTCGTAGACCGACTGGTCGCCGTGCGGGTGGTACTTACCGATGACGTCACCGACGATACGCGCCGACTTCTTGTAGGCGCGGTTCCAGTCGTTGTTGAGCTCGTGCATCGCATACAGCACGCGCCGGTGCACCGGCTTCAGGCCATCGCGCGCGTCGGGCAGGGCGCGGCCGACGATCACGCTCATCGCGTAGTCGAGGTAGCTGCGGCGCATCTCCTCTTCGAGGCTGATGGGCAGGGTTTCCTTGGCGAATTGGGTCATGGAGGGGGCGTGCGGATGCGTGGGCAATCCGCCATTTTAAAGTGCCATTCCTGTGGCTTGGCCGCAACAGGGCGCCGTCGGGCCTGCAGGCATGCGCCCGCGTGATGCGGGCGCGGTTGACCCTCGGGTTCGATATGGCACAATCCTTCGGACCGCCGGGGGCGACCATGGGCGCCATGGATCCTTCCCCTTTTTTTCGCCAAGCCGTTGAGGCCTTTACCCGCTAGAGGAGAACCATGAAGAATCTGAACAAGTTGGCAGCATCTTTCGCTGCAGTCGCTCTCGTGATGGCCGGTTGCGCTTCCACGCCCGAGCCCGAGCCGGCGCCGAAGGCTGCTCCTGCTGCTCCCGCCCCGGCTCCGGCCCCGGCCCCGGCCCCGGCGCCCGCTGCCCCGGCTGCTCCCAAGACCCCGCCGCCGCCGGCCGCCGTCAAGGTGACCTACGCTGCAGAAGTCTTCTTCGACTTCGACAAGTCCGTCATCAAGCCCGAAGGCAAGGCCAAGCTGGATGATCTGGCCGACAAGGTCAAGGGCATCAACCTGGAAGTCATCATCGCCGTGGGTCACGCCGACTCCATCGGTACCGACGAGTACAACCAGAAGCTGTCCGTGCGCCGCGCCGAAGCCGTGAAGGCCTATCTGTCGGGCAAGGGCATCGACAAGAACCGCCTGTACACCGAAGGCAAGGGCGAGAAGCAGCCCGTGGCTGACAACCGCACCGCCGAAGGCCGCGCCAAGAACCGCCGCGTGGAAATCGAAGTGGTCGGCACCCGCGCCAACAAGTAATCCTTCGGGATGCTGCAAGGAACCCCGCCCCGGCGGGGTTTTTTTATACCCGGACGATAATTGCGCCATGACTGCTAACGTGAATGCCGATCCGGCCGAGCTGGCCAAGTTTTCTGAACTCGCGCACCGCTGGTGGGACCCGGACAGCGAGTTTCGCCCCTTGCACCAGATCAATCCGCTGCGCCTCGATTGGATCAACGGCCTGGCGCCGCTGGCCGGCA
>JAJZUZ010000023.1 GCA_021845965.1 Pseudomonadota bacterium
GTTCGTCCTGCGCGCCAAGGTGAAAATGAGCGACGCCAGCAATGATGTCGCACTCCATGGCATCGCCGGCGCTGCCCTGCAGGCACTGGCGCCGGGCGAACACAAGCCGTGGAGCCGCAGCGACGCCGGCGCCGCCACGCTCGTCCACCTCTACGCGGCCGACGGCGCGCCGCGTGCACTCTGGCTGGCGCCGTCGGGCACCGCGCTGCCCGACGCACCGGCCCTCAAACTGGAAGACTGGCTCTGGGGAGACGTGCGCAGCGGCGTGGCCACCGTCACCCAGCCGATTTTTGAAGCCTTCGTGCCGCAGATGCTGAACTACGAGTCGGTCGGTGGCGTGAATTTCAAGAAGGGCTGCTACCCCGGGCAGGAAGTGGTGGCGCGCAGCCAGTTCCGCGGCACACTCAAGCGGCGCGCCTACCTGGCGCACTGCACCACCGCGCTGCAGGCCGGGCAGGACGTCTTTGAAGCATCCGATCCCGGCCAGCCCTGCGGCATCGTGGCCCAGGCGGCCGCGGCCCCCGCGGGCGGGTTCGATGCCATCGTCTCGCTGCAGACTGCGTCGGCGCAAGGTTCGCTGCAGCTCGGCCAGCCCGGCGGCCCGGGCCTGACCCTGCTGCCCCTGCCCTACCCGTTGCTGGACGACATCTAGACCAGCGCCTTGGCCATCTCGATATGGGGGATGCCAGCCTCGTCAAAGGGCTGGCCGCGCGGCACGAAGCCCTGCCGCGCGTAAAACCCCTCGGCGCTGCGCTGCGCGTGCAGCATCACCTCCCGGTCGCCCCGTTGGCGGGCCGCCTCGACCAGTGCACTCAACAGTTCGCGCCCCAGCCCGCCGCCGCGCAGCACCCGCGTGACGGCCATGCGGCCGATCCGTGCCACCTGCGGTGCGTGCTGCAGCAGGCGAGCGGTACCCACCGGCATGCCCAGGCGGTTGAAAGCCACGGCATGCACGGCCGTGGCGTCGTCAACGTCCCACTCGAGCTCCACCGGGATCTGCTGCTCCTGCAGGAAGACCTCGGTGCGCACGGCGCGCGCCGCCTCGCCCAGCTGCTGCCATGCACCCAGCCGGATGTCCACCACGCCTGCGCCGGCCTCGTAGTCCAGCAGCAGCTGGCGCAGCACCTGCGGTACCGGTTGCGAGGTCTGCGTGGCCGGATCGGCATAGACGTAGATCAGTTCCCCCTCCACCAGCAGCTGCTCGCCCCGGAACACACCGCCACGGAACTGCAGTGAGGAATTGCCGATGCGCTCGCACCGCAGGCCGATGTCGAGCTCGTCGTCGTAGCGCGCCGAGGCGTGGTATTCGACGCCAGCCTTCTTCACGTACAGGTCACCACCGAGCCGGTGCATGCCCGCCTCATAGGGAAACGCCAACACGCGCCAGTAGTCACCGATGGCGGTGTCGAAGTACATCAGGTAGTGCGGATTGAAGACGATCTTCTGCATGTCCACCTCGGCCCAGCGCACGCGCAGGCGGTGGAAGAAGCGGAAATCGGCGCGGGCTCCGGCGTGCTTTTTCATGGTTCAGGATGCTCCAAAGGCCTGGCGCACGGCGCGCGCCGCATCGGCGTGAGCCTGCAGGGCCTCGGGGATGACGCGGCCCATCTTGATGAATTCGTGCACCACGCCGCGGTAGATCTCCAGATCGACGGCGACGCCGGCAGCGCGCAGCTTGTCCGCGTAAAGGACGCCCTCGTCCACCAGCGGGTCGCATTCGGCCAGGCCGATCCAGGCGGGCGCCAAGCCGTCCACGTCCGGTGCCAGCAGCGGCGCAAAGCGCCAGTCGTCGCGGTCGGCGGGCGTGTTGACGTAGTTGTTGAAGAACCAGCTGATGTGGGGCTCCTCGATGACAAAGCCGTGCGCAAAGGTCTGGTGCGAGGGCGTGTCCTGGTGTGCCGCGCAGCCCGGATAGAACAGCAGCTGCAGAACCAGCGGCAGGCCGGCGTCACGGGCCTCGATGGCACTCACGATGGCCAGTGTGCCGCCGGCGCTGTCGCCGCCGACGGCGACGCGGGAACCATCGAGGCCGAGTGCGCTGGCCTGCGCCGCCAGCCATTGCAGCGCGTCCCAGGCGTCGTTCGCGGCAGTGGGAAACTTGTGCTCCGGCGCCAGCCGGTAATCGACCGAAACCACGGCGCAGTGCGCCAGATGGCTCAGGTGCCGGCACAGGGCGTCGTGTGTGGCGACGCTGCCGATGGTGAACCCGCCGCCATGAAAATACAGCAGCACGGGCAGCACCTCCGCGCTGGGCGCATACAGGCGCGCGCCGATCGCCTGGCCGTCGCGCGTGGGGACGTGCAGATCCTGCACGCGGGCCAGCTTGTGGCCCGGAATGTCCAGCATGCCGGCACCGACTTCGTAGACCTGGCGGGCTTGCGCGGGTGTCAGGGCGTGCAGCGGCAGCTGCCGCGTGCGCGCCATGCGGTCCAGCACGTGGTGCATGGCCGGCGTCAGCAGCGAACGCGGGTTGCGTTGGTGACTCATAAGGGGAAAATTGCTTGCTACAGTGAGATGGATTATCGAAATCCTACCGGAGACAACAGACCATGGCCCTCATCTACTACGTCACCCAGGTCCAGTTCGACTTTGGTGCCATCAAGCTGCTCAAGGCCGAGTGCGAGCGCAACGGTATCAGCCGCCCCTTGATCGTCACCGACGCCGGCGTCAAGGCTGCCGGGCTGCTGCAGAAAGCGCTAGACGCCCTGTCCGGCATGAGCCCGGCCGTCTTTGACCAGACGCCGTCCAACCCCACCGAGACGGCGGTGCGCGCCGCCGCGGCCATCTACAAGAGCCAGCACTGCGACGGCCTGATTGCGGTCGGCGGCGGCAGCGCCATCGATTGCGCCAAGGGCGTGGCCATCGCCGCCACACATGATGGCCCGCTCAAGAACTATGCCACCATCGAAGGCGGTTCGCCCCGGATCACGGAACGCGTGGCGCCGCTGATTGCCGTCCCCACCACGGCCGGCACCGGCAGCGAGGTAGCGCGCGGCGCCATCATCATCGTGGACGACGGCCGCAAGCTCGGCTTCCATTCCTGGCATCTGGTGCCCAAGACGGCCATCTGTGATCCCGAACTCACCCTCGGCCTGCCACCCAAGCTGACAGCCGCCACCGGCATGGACGCCATCGCCCACTGCATGGAGACCTTCATGGCGCCGGCCTTCAACCCGCCGGCCGACGGCATTGCGCTGGATGGCCTGCAGCGCGCCTGGGCCCATATCGAACGTGCCACGCGAGACGGCAGCGACCGGGAAGCCCGCCTGAACCTCATGAGCGCCTCCATGCAGGGCGCCATGGCCTTCCAGAAAGGCCTGGGCTGCGTGCACAGCCTGAGTCACAGCCTGGGTGGCGTCGACCCGCGCCTGCACCATGGCACGCTCAACGCCATGTTCCTGCCGGCGGTCGTTGCTTTCAATGCCGGCGCCGAGTCGGTGCAGAAAGAATCGCGCCTGCTGCGCATGGCCCAGGCCATGAATCTGGACAGTGCCGGTGACGTTGGCGAGGCCATCAGGGACATGAACGCCCGTCTGGGCCTGCCCACCGGCCTGCGTGCCATGGGCGTGAGCGAGAGCCAGTTCGACGCCGTGATCACCGGCGCACTGGCCGACCACTGCCACAAGACCAACCCGCGCATCGCCAGTGCCGCCGACTACCGCGCCATGCTGCAGCAGGCGATGTGAAACCGGTTATTTGAACAGGCAGTGTTTGGCGTAGTCGGCGGCCTCGTTCGCCGTCCAGTCGCCCTTGGCCTTGGCGTCCATCTTCTCGCACCAGGCCTTGCTGCCCACTTCGGGGGCGCAGCCGGCCAGCAGCAGGGTCGTGGCGAATAGGAACAGCAGTTGCTTCATGGTGTCTTCCTGTTGTGGGTAGCCGTCGCAGCGCATGGCAGATGGCGGGGTCATGCGACCCGGCGTTGCCCATACCGCAATGGCGGCGTGCACGGGTGTTCGCGCGCGCCGTATCCTGCCACGCCGCCGCGTCCCTCCGAACGAAATAGTTGTAACGGTTGGCCACGCGCCTGCCGGTCGCCCGGTATTCGAACCGGTTGTGACAGTCAGAGCGGCTGCAAGCGCGCGACGTCCGGCTTTTCCAGCCAGGCCTGGAACTCCTCCGCCAGCTGCCGGCTCATCTGCACGGCACGGGTCCAGGCCTGCACGCGACCGGCCAGATCATTGCCGTAGCGGGCAAAGTCGGTGCGATCCGGCAGCTTGCCGTGCGGCAAGGTCCGCACCCAATCGGGATGGGGTGCCAGCAGCAGCATGTTGTCCAGATGGTGCGTGGCACGGTGGCGCCACTTGAGCGCCTTGTCCAGCCAGCCCGGTACCACCGCCCGCTGGAAATGCGGGTACAGCACCAGGCCCGGCCGCTCGCCGGCATCGGGCACGCCGGCGTAGTTCAGATGGAGGTGGTAGTCGGTGATGCCGCCGTCCCAGTAGGCGCCGGGCGGCGCGCCGGGAATGTCGTGCACAGCCTGCAGGGCAAAGGGGATGGAGCAGCTGGCCTGCAAGGCGGGATAGAAATTGGCCTCGTCCAGCACGAGTTGGCGCGTGCGGTAGTCCTGGCTGGCGAAGGGCAAGGCCGCGCCGGCGGTGGAGAACACCACCCGCTCCAGCCAGGCGCCCATGGCGCGGCGCTGTACCGCGTTGGTGAGAAACGCCCCCAGGTAGCCCACGGGCGTACGCAGGCGATGCTCGCGCCCCAGCAGGTGCCGCCCGCGCGACGTGAGAATGTGCAGGCGATAGCGCGGGTGCCGCAGCACTTCCTGCTCCCGCCCGCCGTAGAAGGTACGCAGGTTCTGCGCAAAACCGGCGCTGACCTCGGCCGGTGGCGGCAGCTTGTTGCCGGGCCGGAATTCATAGTGCTGGTGGATGTAGTCGCGCTCCAGCCGCTCGAAGGCCGCCACCGGCTCGTCGAGACAGGCGGTGGCCATGCGCCAGGCACCGATGGAGGCGCCGACCAGGTCCACCGGCTGCTGCGACTGCGCCAGCCAGGGGCCGAAGATGAATCGGTCCAGCGCGCCGAGGATCAGGCCCTTGGGCCCGCCGGCCGCGGCGGGAATGGTGCGGATGTGTTGCGGCAGCAGGCCGTGGCGGCGGATATGCTCGCGCGCGGCCGGTCCGGCATACAGACTCAAGGCTTTCATGGGAGGAGAGAACGGGAAGGAGATGCTCAGGTATGGGCGGACCAGTCGAAAGGGTCCTGCTGCAGCACCATGTCGATATCCAGGTCGAGTACCTCGCCCACCTCGCCGGGGAAGGTCACGGCCAGGGCGCGCTCGCTCAGATTGGCCTCCTTCGCCCGGGCGCGCCAGGCGGCCAGGTGGATGACACCGGCCAGCGGCTCGTAGACGTGGTTGGCAAACGGCGCGTACTGGTGTTCCAGGGCGTCGACGATGGGTTGCGGAAACAGCCACTGCCGCGCGTACGCGCCGCCAACGTGGGCATAGCAGTAACCAAAGCGGTAGAACTCGGCCTTGGCGCGACGCAGGTCCAGCGGGGCGAGTTCCTGATTCAGGGCCGCCATCTCTGCAGGCATGCCGGCGTGCATGACCAGTTCGCCGATGGCGTGGATCAGGCCGCAGGTGAAGGCCGCCCCCTGGTTCTGCCGTGTCACGCCGGCCAGGGACCGCGCGAGCTTGGCCACATTGAGGCTGTAGGCCCAGAACTGCGGCAGGTTGACGCCGGGGATGCCGCGCATGGATGCGCCGGAGGCGGCTTCGGCCGCCATCTGTCGGATGTGGGACAGCTCCAGGATGGCCAGCGCTTCGGCCGCGCTGTTGACCTTGCCCGTGAGCCGGAACGCCGGCGCATTGGCGGTCTGCAGCACGCGCGTGGTCAGCGCCGGATCGGTGCTGATGAGCTGGGTGATCTTCTTCAGATCGGGCACATCCCGATCGAGCTCGCTCAGCAGCAGCGCAACCACCTTCGGAATGCTGGGCAGCACGATGGGCGATGCCAGGAGGGCATTCAGCTCCATAGGCGCAATCCCCGGTGCTCGTTCTGACTCATGGCCGCATTATGTCCCGCGCTGTTGCCCCCGGTCGAGGGGTAACCCTGAGGCACAAGCCCGCGTACAGGCCTGTGCCGGACCGTCAGCGTTTGAGCTTGGCGAAGGCCGAGGCCATGGCCGACATGGGCGCCGGCCCATTGTCGCGCCGCTGCTGCTGCCCGCGCCCTGCCCCCTCATAGCGGTTCTCGCGCGGCGCATCGCGGCGGGCTGGTGTTGCGTCCAGCTTCATGGTCAGGCTGATGCGCTTGCGTGCCACATCCACCTCCAGCACCTTGACCTTGACGATGTCGCCGGTCTTGACGACTTCGCGCGCGTCGTTGACGAACTTGTTGGCGAGCTGGCTCACATGCACCAGACCGTCCTGGTGCACGCCCAGGTCCACGAAGGCGCCGAAGGCCGCCACGTTGCTCACTGTGCCCTCCAGCACCATGCCTTCCTGCAGGTCCCTGATGTCCTCGACACCGTCGTTGAAACGCGCCACCTTGAAATCCGGGCGCGGATCACGCCCCGGCTTTTCCAGCTCTCCCAGGATGTCCTTGACGGTGATGACGCCGAACTGCTCGTTGGCAAACAGCTCGGGCTTGAGCGTCTTGAGCATCTCGGCGCGGCCCATGAGCTCGGCCACCGGCTTGCCGGTCTGCGCCAGGATCTTCTCCACCACCGGGTAGGTCTCCGGGTGCACACCCGTCATGTCCAGCGGGTTGTCGCCGCCGCGGATACGCAGGAAGCCGGCACTCTGCTCGAAGGTCTTGGCGCCCAGGCCGGTCACCTTGAGGAGCTCCTGCCGGCTGCGGAAGGCACCATTGGCCTCGCGCCAGCGCACCACCGCCTTGGCCACGCTGGACGAGAGGCCCGACACGCGCGACAGCAGCGGCACGCTGGCCGTGTTCAGGTCCACGCCCACTGAGTTCACGCAGTCTTCCACCACCGTGTCGAGCGTGCGGGCCAGTTCGCTCTGGTTCACGTCGTGCTGGTACTGGCCCACGCCAATGGACTTGGGGTCGATCTTTACCAGTTCGGCCAGCGGATCCTGCAGGCGCCGGGCAATGCTGGCGGCGCCGCGCAAGCTCACGTCCACATCCGGCATTTCCTGGGCGGCGAACTCGCTGGCGGAATACACCGAGGCGCCCGCCTCGCTGACCACCACCTTCTCGATCGTGCGCTCCACCTGGGCCGCCCGCTTGATCAGGTCCGCGGCCAGCTTGTCGGTCTCGCGGCTGGCCGTGCCATTGCCGATGGCGATCAGGTTCACGCCATGCTTCTCGCACAGGCGCGCCAGGGTGTGCAAGGACCCTTCCCAGTCATTGCGCGGCTCATGCGGGTAGACGGTGGCGGTATCCACCAGCTTGCCGGTGGCATCGACCACCGCGACCTTCACCCCGGTGCGGATGCCCGGGTCCAGGCCCATGACCACGCGCGGGCCGGCCGGCGCGGCCAGCAGCAGGTCGCGCAGGTTGTCGGCAAAGACCTTGATGGCGACCTTCTCCGCCTCCTCGCGCAGGCGGGTGAAGAGGTCGCGCTCGGTGGAAAGACTGAGCTTGACGCGCCAGGTCCACGCCACGCACTTGCGCAGCAGGTCATCGGCGGGGCGGCCCTTGTGGCTCCAGCCCAGGTGCAGGGCGATCTTGCCTTCGGCGATGGACGGCTTGCCCGGTTCGGGCTCGACCGGCAGCACCAGCTTGGCGTCCAGGATCTCCAGCGAGCGGCCGCGGAAGACGGCCAGCGCCCGGTGCGAGGGGACGCGGCCGATCGGCTCGTCGTAGTCGAAATAGTCGCGGAACTTGGCCACCTCGGCGTTGTGCTCGTCCTTGCCCGTCGCCAGCCGGGACTTGAACAGGCCCTCCTGCCACAGCCATACGCGCAGCGATTGCACCAGCGCGGCGTCCTCGGCCCAGCGCTCCGACAGGATGTCGCGCACACCGTCCAGCACGGCGGCGACGGTGGTGAAATCGTCGCCGGCCTCCGTTTTTTGCGGCAGCACGTAGGGCTGCGCCTCCGCGACCGGGTCCAGCGTCGGGTCGGCAAACAGCTTGTCGGCCAGCGGCTCGATACCGGCCTCGCGAGCGATCTGCCCCTTGGTGCGGCGTTTGGGCTTGTACGGCAGGTAGAGGTCTTCCAGCTCCTGTTTGGTCGGCGCCGCCTCGATGGCGGCGCGCAACTCGGGGGTCAGCTTGCCCTGCTCCTCGATGCTCTTGAGCACCGCCGCGCGCCGCTCTTCCAGCTCGCGCAGATAGGCCAGGCGCACCTCCAGCTCGCGCAGTTGCGTGTCGTCCAGTCCGCCCGTGACCTCCTTGCGGTAGCGGGCGATGAAGGGCACGGTCGCCCCCCCATCCAGCAAGGTCACGGCGGCCTCGACCTGCGGTACACGTACCCCGATTTCCTGTGCAATCTGCGCGATGATCTTGTGCATAGCCTGGGCAACTGCCGACCTGTCCCCGGCCGGCCATAAAAACGAAGGGAGGGAGTGTGCCACAGCGCCTGACCGGTCAATTCGCGATCCGGCGGGTCTGTCAGTCGGATTCTTACAACATTTAGAGGTGAATCCCGACAAAAGTTTGGCACACTTTGGCGGAGTATCTGATTTCGCAGAGCAGGGAGCAGGCTTTGAGGCCTGGCCTGACGTGTTCAACCCACGCATAAAGGGACGTCATGTACGCAGAAAGCACCACTACCGCCGCCTCGCCCGACATCGACGCGGACACCACGCTTCGAACAGCCGAACCCCTGGCCAGCGACGAGCGACTGCCCTTTGTCGTGCGCGTGGTCCGCACCGAAGAGGATCTGCGCAAGGCGGTCAATATTCGCCAATCGGCCTACGCGCGCCACATGCCGGAATTCGCGGAAACACTCCGGGCCCCCGAGCAGACCGACTTCGAGCCGGGCGTCGTGGTCTTTCTGGCGATCTCCAAGGTCGATGGCTCCCCTCTGGGAACCATGCGCATCCAGACCAATACCTTTCGCCCGCTCGCGCTGGAAAGCTCCTTGACGCTGCCGGAACGCTTTCGCGGCCGTGCGCTCGCCGAGGCCACCCGGCTCGGCGTGACGCAGGATCAGATCGGCCGCATGGTGAAGACGGCCCTGTTCAAGAGTTACTACCAGTTCTGCCGCACGAACGAGATCGACTGGATGGTGATCGCGGGGCGCTCCCCGATCGACCGGCAGTACGCGCGCCTGCTGTTCACCGACGTCGTCCCGGGCATGGGCTTCATTCCGCTGCGTCATGCCAACCATGTGCCGCACCGCGTCATGGCACTGGAGGTGGCCCAGGTCGAGCCACTCTGGCGCGCGGCCAGGCACCCGCTCTACGGCTTTTTCTTCCACACCACGCACCCGGATCTCGAGACCCAGATGGCGCGCAAATCGGACTACCGCTGCATGGAAGCCGGCTATCGCGCCGACCTGCGGCAGGGTCTGCGTGCCTGAGCAGTGCCTGAGCCGCGCGACCAGAGCCGCGCGTCGCGCCTGAGACGAAAAGGGTCCGGATGGACCCTTTCCTGCGTCTGGCGCTTGCCTGCGCAGCGCGATTGTTGGCTATACTCTGCGCGGGGCTATGCATCTATGGGCCCCCGCCCGCCAGAGCAGTGCAATGATCTTCAGCTACCAAGACCATAGCGCTTAGAAGAGGTCTTGGGACGCAAGAGGCTGGGTACACAGACGGGAGCAGGATCAATGTCGACGTATGCCAAGGCGATTCGTGTGTGGGGACAACGAACGCATGCACAGCTGGAATTGCTGCTGTATCGCGTCGCCACCTTTGGCGCGCCGCTGCTGATCTTCGTGCTCTCCATCGTTGCGCTCGATGCCTGGGAGTCCTCCTACCCCGAATCCGCCGCGCGCCCCCTTGCACTGCAGGTGCTTTCCGATCCGGACGCTGCGCTGAATCCTTCCGCGGCACTGGCGCAGCTCCCGGAGCAGCCCAGCCTGCCGCACTTTGATACACGGCTGGTGGAACATCCCTTCTGGGTACTGCTGCGCATCCACCCTTTCGCTGACGGGGAGCCTCCGGTCGTCGAATTTCCCTCCCGGCACGGCACGCAGCTGCAATGCTGGGACGTCCCCGACCTGGGTTCTCTGGGCGAGGCCAGCCGCTCGGGCAGCACGGGGCAGATCTCTGCCGCCAAGGCCGGCTTTGCCCTGCAGCTGAGCCCTTTTCAGGGCGAGCGGCAGATCGTCTGCCGAGCCAGCTTCTCCGGCCCGGCCCGGCTGTCGGCCCAGCTGGTGTCGCAAGCACAGCTGCAGCAGTCGATCAGCAGGTTCCACCGCGAATCGGGGCTGCTGGATGGCGGTCTGATCATCCTCGCCCTGTTCGTCCTGGTAACCGCTGTGGTCAACCGGCAGAGCATCTATCTGCTCTTCTCCGCCTGGCTGTTGCTCAACCTGCGCATGGGAGCCTTGTCCGCGGGTTGGGACATCCAGTGGCTCGGCCAGCAGCTGCCGCAGGAGCTGCTGACGCGCTCGCGGCAGATCACCACCGCAGCCTACTATTTCCTGACCGTCACGTTATTCGCGACGCTGTTCAAGGAGGATCTGCAGCGGGTCGGATACCGCGCCGTACTGCTGATCTCGCAGTGGTCCTGCGTCCCGCTGCTGGTCCTGGCGCTCGTGCTCCCGTTCAAGACCTACCTGCCCTTCCTGTGGGCGGCATCGGCGTACACCGTGGGCGCCCTGGTGCTCCTGCTGCTGCGCATCCTGATCATCACGCGCTCGCCGGTGGCCATGTGGTATGTCGCGTCCATCGGCGTCACACTCGCTGCCAGCCTGTATGAAGTCCTGTCCGCGGCCCTCGGCATCAAGGGAATGATCAGCAGCGTCAACAGCGTGACGGCGGCCCTCGCCTCCGGTCTGCTGGCGGCCCTGGCCATTGCCGAACAGATGCGCCAGGAACACCGCGCGCGGCTGGCGGCGCAGGAGCAGCTGCAGCATACCTATGACGCCATGCCCATCGGCATGTTCACGCTGGACCTGCAGGGCAAGTTCACCAGCATCAACCCGGCCTTGCGTCGCATGCTCGGGCCGCGTGCCCACAAGAACTACCACCACACCTGGCAGCAGTACTTCGGTGTTGAAATCTGGCACCAGCTGCTCGACGTGGTGCAATTCAGCGACGATGGCGAGTTTGAGTTCCGCTGCCAGGTCGACATCACCGGCACGGAGGGGCCCAAACGCTACCTCGTCAAGGCCGCGCTGTCGGGCGACACCATCGAAGGTTCGCTGGAGGACGTGACGGAGAAATCGATCGCGGCCGAGGAACTGACCTTCCTGGCCGACAACGACGCCCTGACCAAGGTGCTGAACCGCCGCGGCCTGGAAAAGATGTTCAACGAGGCGTCGCTGCAGATCGACCCCAGCCACCCCATGGCGCTGGCCTATCTGGACCTGGACCGATTCAAGCTGATCAACGATCTCTATGGTCACAACGCGGGTGACGAGGTGCTGCGCCAGTTCTGCCAGCGTGTCAACAGCCTGCTATCCGTGCAGATGCACCTGGGCCGCGTCGGCGGCGACCAGTTCGTCATCCTGCTTACCGATACACGCATGCCGCTGGCCACGGTCATCTGCCGCGGCATCGTCAACGCCATCGACGACAAGCCGTTCCGCGTCGGTGAGAAGGCCTTCCACGTGCGTGTCTCCATCGGCTTGATAGAAGTCAGCCGTGGCGCGCAGCTGAAGGAGGTGATCTCCACCGCCGACCATGCCTGCCGCGAAGCCAAGCTCGGCCAGCACAAGGGCCTGGTCGTGTACGAGCAGGATTCCCCGGCCTTCCGTGAGCATCAGGAGGAGATCCGCCTCATCGGCGAGATCTCAGCCGGCGAGATCATCGAGGGCCTGTACCTGGAGATGCAGCCCATCATGTCGCTGACCCGGCCGCACGATGCACTCAACTTCGAGGTGCTGCTGCGCATGCGCGATGCCTCGGGGGCTCAGGTGCCGGTGTCTCGCATCCTCTCCGCAGCCGAGCACAGCGGCCGCATGAGCATGGTGGACCGCTGGGTCCTGACCAACACCCTGGCCTGGCTGGACCAGCATCGGTCCCGGCTGCAACGCACCCAGTTTGTCTGCATCAACCTCAGCGGCGCCTCGCTCAATGACGAGGAGTTCATGCACGAGGTCTTCGACATCCTGCGGCGCAACAGCCACGTATCCAGCTTCCTCAGCATCGAGATCACGGAAAGCGTGGCCCTGCACGACCTGCAGAACACGCGCCGCTTCATCGACCGCGTACGCAGCTATGGCGCGCGCGTGGCGCTGGACGATTTCGGTGCCGGCTACACTTCCTTCTCCTACCTGAAGGAGCTGCCGGCGGATCTGCTCAAGATCGATGGTGGCTTCATCGTCAACATGAACCAGCATCCGGCCAACGTGTCCATCGTGGAGGCCATCGTCAATCTGGCCCGCAACCTGGGCATGAAGACGATTGCCGAATGGGCCGAGGATGCGTCCACCGTGCAGGCGCTGGCGGAGATCGGCGTGGACTACGTGCAGGGGTACGCGGTGGCACACCCCATGGCGCCGGACAAGCTGCTGGAAGCCAACTCGGCCGCCAACTTCATCCAGAGCCCCGATCTGCGACAGTTCGTCGACTCGGTGGACCGGCAGAACAATCCGCTGGCCCAGCTGGACCTGCTGATGGACAGCGACAAGCAGCCGCCCAATCTGCACTGAGCCCGGGACAGCCGGGCGGCGTTCAGGCTGCGGCGCGCAAGGCCTTGCGCAGCTCCACCCCGAGCTCGGGCTTGTGTGCAAAGGGATCGGTCGGATTGCGCGCCTGCATGATGTCCTCCAGCCGCGTCTGCACGGAGGCAATCGCCTTGGGATGGCTGTAGATGTAGAACTGACCGGCCGCAGCCGCATCGAACACCTTCTGCGCCACTTCCGCTGCCGTGACCTTGCCCGAACTCACGGCCTTGTCGCTCATGGCCTGGCTGATGAGCTGGCTGCGCGTCGGCCGGGCGCCGCCCAGGCTGGACGGCCGGTTGCGCTCGCTCTGGTTGATGCCGGTGGGCACAAAGAAAGGGCACAGCACCGAGGCCCGCACCTGATCCGTCACCAGCGACAGGTCCTGGTACAGCGTCTCGCTCAGTGCCACCACGGCATGCTTGCTGACGTTGTAGACCCCCATGTTCGGCGGCGCCAGCAGGCCCGCCATGCTGGCCGTGTTGACGATGTGGCCGCGGTACTGCGGGTCCTTCTGCGCGGCGTCCAGCATCATGGGGGTGAACAGGCGCACGCCGTGGATCACGCCCCACAGGTTCACGCCCAGCACCCATTCCCAGTCCTGTACCGAGTTTTCCCAGACGAGGCCGCCGGCCGCGACCCCGGCATTGTTGAAGACCAGGTGCGGAGCCCCGAAGCGCTCCTGCACGCGCCGCGCCAGATGGGCCATCTGACCGGCGTCCGAGACGTCCACCTGCAGCGCCAGCACGTCGGCGCCGGCGGCCTGCATCTCGGCCGCGGCCTTGTCCAGCGCGTCCTGCTGCACGTCCACCAGCGCCAGCTTCATGCCCAGGCGCGCACCGATACGCGCGCACTCCAGACCGAAGCCCGAACCCGCCCCGGTGAGCACGGCCACCTTGCCCTTGAAGTCGCTGATCATCCTCTTCCTTTCGTCGATTCGTGTGCGTGCTGGATTCAGGCCGGCATCGCCCGTTGCAGGATGGCATCGAAGGGCGTGCCTGCGTTGAGGCTGCCGTAGGTCTGCCCCCAATTCCCGCCCAGGCGCGAATCACAGAACGCGTCAAAGACGGCCTGTGGCGCACTCTGTGCCAGCAGTGCCGCCTGCACGGCCAGCGCCACGTCCTGCGCCAGCCGGCGCGCCTCGGTTTCGCTGGCCATGGACTCGACGCGCTGTGGCAGGCTCTGCGCCAGTGCATCCAGGGCGCGGTGCATGCCGCGCGCCGGCGCCAGCTCCTGCACCAGCGCCGCGCCGGCATCGCCCCTGCGCAAGGCACGCAGGAGGTCCAGCGCCATGATGTTGCCCGCTCCCTCCCAGATGGAGTTGACCGGCATCTCGCGGTAGATACGGGCCATGATGCCCTCGCCGCCCTCCTCCACATAACCGTTGCCGCCCAGGCACTCCATCGCTTCCTGCGCGAAGCCGGCGCCGCGCTTGCAGATCCAGAACTTGGCGACCGGCGTCAGCAGACGGGCCATCAGCTGTTCGTGGGCATCCTGCGGATGATCGAAGGCCCGCGCCACGCGCAAGGCCAGCGCCGTGGCCGCTTCGCTCTCCAGCGCCAGGTCGGCCAGCACGTTGCGCATCAGTTCATGCTCGGCCAGCGGCTTGCCGAAGGCCGTACGCTGACGGGTGTGGTTCAGCGCGATGGCCAGTGCCTGGCGCATCAGCCCGCTGGTGCCCAGCGCGCAGTCCAGCCGCGTCATGGTGCCCATCTCCAGGATCTGCGGCACGCCGCGCCCCTCTTCGCCCACCAGCCAGGCTGTGGCCTGCGCGAACTCCACCTCGGAACTGGCATTGGCCTTGTTGCCCAGCTTGTCCTTGAGGCGCTGGATGTGGATCGCGTTGAGCGTGCTGTCGGGCAGCACCCGGGGCAGGAAGAAGCAGCTCAGCCCCCCCGGGCTCTGTGCCAGCACCAGGAAGGCGTCGCACATCGGTGCGGAAAAGAACCATTTGTGCCCGGTCAGGCGGTAGCGCGCGCCCCAGGCATCGTGGCCATCGGGCACCGCCTGCGTGGTATTGCTGCGCACGTCGGAGCCGCCCTGCTTTTCCGTCATGCCCATGCCCATGGTCACGCCGGCCTTCTGCGTGTAGACCTTGAGCGCGGGATCGTAGTGGCGACTGGTCAACCTCGATCCCCATTCGGCATGGATGGCCGCATTGCGCCGCAGGGCGGGCGTGGCGGCATAGCTCATGGAGATCGGGCACAGGATGGAGGGTTCGGTCTCGGTGAAGAGCATGAAGCCGGCGGCGCGCAGCACATGCGGTGAAGTTTCCTCGCCGCTCCAGGGCGTGCCGTGCAGACCGGCACCGACGGCGGCCCCCATGAGCGCGTGGTAGCTGGGGTGGAACTCGACCTGGTCGATGCGGCGGCCAAAGCGGTCATGGCTGCGCAGCTGCGGCGTGTGCACATTGGCCAGGCGTGCATGCATCTGCATCTCCGCCGTGCCGAGGGTCACGCCGAGCGCGTCCAATGGCGCCGTATCGAGCTGCGGCGCGTTGAAGCGCAACGCATCCTGCAGCGGCCGGTTGGTGACAAACAGGTTGTAATCGACCAGCGGCGCCGGCTGGTTCAGAACCTCATGGGTGGCGTGCATGGTGACCTCCTTGCTCCGCCGGCTACCGGTTCAGACGAGTTTGACGAGCTGCTTGCCGAAGTTCTTGCCGCGCAGCAGCCCCAGGAAGGCCTCGGGCGCCGCTTCGATGCCCTGGGCCACGCTCTCGCGCGGCCGCAGCTTGCCGCTGCCGACCAGCGCGCCGAGTTCCTGGAGCGCCTCGGGCCAGACCTCCATGTGCTCGCTGACGATGAAGCCCTGCACCTTGAGGCGATTGGTCAGGATCAGCTGCGGATAGGTCATGGGCACAGGCTGGCCATCGTAGCCGGCGATCATGCCGCACACCGCAATGCGGCCATGCGCGTTCATGCGCGAGAGCACGGCATCCAGCACCATGCCACCCACGTTCTCGAAGTGGCCGTCGATGCCCTTCGGGCAGGCCTCCTTCAGGGCCTTGGACAGCGAGCCCGCGTCCTTGTGCAGCTTGTAGTCGATGCAGGCGTCGAAACCCAGCTCCTTGACCACATAGTCGCACTTGTCCTTGCCGCCGGCGATACCCACGACGCGGCAGCCGCGCGCCTTGGCCAGTGCCCCATAGGCGCTGCCGACCGCCCCGGCCGCGGCGCTCACCGTCACCGTGTCACCCGCCTTGGGCTCGATGATCTTGACCAGGCCGTACCAGGCTGTGACACCGGGCATGCCGACCGCGCCTAGATAGTGGCTGAGCGGCACGTGGGTGGTATCCACCTTGCGCAAGGCACCGGGCTGGTTCGCGTCGACGACGCTGAATTCCTGCCAGCCACCCATGCCCACCACCTTGTCACCGGCGGCGAACTTGGGATGGCGACTCTCGACCACCTCGCCCACCGTACCGCCGATCATGACCTCGCCCAGCGGCTGCGGCTGGGCGTAGCTCTTGGCGTCGCTCATGCGGCCGCGCATGTAGGGATCGAGGCTGAGGTAATGGTGGCGCACCAGGACCTGGCCATCGGCCAGCGCCGGTGTCTGGGTCGTGACGAGTTTGAAATTGCTGGCCTCAGCCTCGCCCTGCGGGCGGTTGTCGAGCAGCCATTGACGATTGGCGGGCATGGGATGTCTCCGTGGTTCGGGTCAGTCGGTGGAAATCACGTTCAGCGCCTGGCTGTCCTTCGGACCGGTGGGCAGGCGCTTGACGTACTTGAAGGTGCCGGTGGCATGGGCGCAGGGCCTGCCCTCGGCGTCGTAAAGGGTGGCCTCTGTGAAGGCGAGCGTAGCCGTGCGGTGGATCAGCCGGCCCTTGCCGGTGAGCCGGCCGCGCGCCGCCTGCATGAAGCTGGTCTTCATCTCGATGGTCACCACGCCCATGTCGGGCTGCACGCTGCGCGCCGCCGTGGCCATGGTGACATCCATCAGCGTCATCGAGGCGCCGCCGTGGGTGACCGCGAAGGAGTTCAGGTGCTCGGGCCGGGGCTCGTAATGCAGTTCGGACTGGCCATTGTCGAAGCGCTCGAGCGTGAAGCCCAGGTGCTCGACAAAGGGAATGCGCACGCCAAAGGGAATCGACACGGCGTCAGCCTCCCGTCACGCAGCTCACACCGCCGTCCACGGCCAACCACTGGCCGGTGATGTGCTTGCCGGCATCGGACGCATAGAGCACGCACAAACCCTTCAGGTCCTCGTCGTCGCCCAGGCGCTGCAGCGGCGCATGCTTCTTCAGGTTCTCCACCCCCCAGGCCTCCAGGGTGCCGGCCGTCATCTTGCTGGGGAAGAAACCCGGGCAGATGGCATTGACGTTGATGCTGTACTTGCCCCACTCGGCGGCCAGCGCACGGGTGAAGTTGATCACCGCACCTTTCGACGTGTTGTAGGCGATGGTCGTCATCTCGGGCGGATTGCCGCCCAGGCCGGCGATGGACGCCACGTTGATGATGCGGCCCGCCTTGCGCGGGATCATGCTCTTCTTGCCGATCACCTGGCTCAGGATGAAATAACCGCGGATGTTGAGGTTCATCACCTTGTCCCAGGCCGGGATCGGGTGATCCTCGGCCGGCGCACCCCAGGCCGCACCGGCGTTGTTGACCAGGATGTCCACGTCACCCATGCGCTGCAGCGTCTCGTCGGCCAGGCGGTGGATGTCTTCCTCGCGAGCGCAGTCCGCGGCGATCCAGCGCGCGTCGATGCCGGCGGCCTGCAGTGTGGCGACGGCCTGCTCCAGCTCGTCGGCCTTGCGTGCGCTCAGCATCACACGTGCGCCGGCCTCGCCCAGCGCCTGCGCCAGTTGCAGGCCCAGGCCGCGCGAGCCACCGGTGATCAGGGCCGTCTTGCCCTTGAGGTCGAAGAGTTGCTGGATGGTACGTGTCATGGTCTTGTCTCTGTTCGTGGCTTGTTATTTCATGAGGGATCGGATCCAGATCAGCAGCGCGCCCGCTGCGGCGACAGCGGTGCCGCCGATCTGGAAGGTGTCGCCGAGCGCGCGGTCCTGGCGCCCCAGGAACATGCCCAGCACCAGCGCGAGCAGGCCGCCGTAGATCAGGATCCAGGCCCAGCGCTCGACGCGCAGTTTGTTTGCTTCGCTTGCCATCAGAACGCCTCCTCCGGGAAATCCGCGCAGGTCATGTCGCGCGATTCCACTACCTTAAGCCAGGCGTCGATTTTCGGCAATTCGTAACGGAAGAAGTAGCGCGCGGCCAGCAGGCGGCCCTGGCTGGCCACATCGGCGCCATTCTGGCTGGCCGCCAGCGCCACGTCGAGCCAGATCCAGGCCAGCACCGTATGACCGAAAGCCTGCATATAGGGCACGGCATTGGCCAGCGCCTCACCCGGCTGCCCCGTGGACCAGGCGGCCTGGGTCGCCGCGCCTACGCGCTGCAGGGCCTGCCCCAGCTGCGCGGCATAAGGCACCAAGTCACCCTGCGCCCGCGCCATCGTGGCCTGCATGCGCGCGGCCAGCAGTTCCAGCCCCTTGCCCTCCTCCATCAGCACCTTGCGGCCCAGCAGGTCCAGCGCCTGGATGCCGTGTGTGCCTTCATGGATCATGTTGAGGCGGTTGTCGCGCCAGTACTGCTCCACCGGAAAGTCGCGCGTGTAGCCATAGCCGCCATGGATCTGGATGGCCAGCGAGTTGGCCTCCAGGCACCACTCGCTGGGCCAGCTCTTGGCGATGGGTGTCAGCACCTCCAGCAGCAGGCGGGCCTCGTCGGCGGCATCCGGGCTGCCGGTGTGCTGCTCGTCGACCAGGCGTGCGCAATAGAGTTGCAGGGCCAGCGAACCTTCGCACCAGGACTTCTGGGCCAGCAGCATGCGCTTGATATCGGCATGTTCGATGATGCGGATCTGCGGCTGCGCCGCATCTTTTCCGGCCGGGCCGATCGGACGCCCTTGCGGCCGGTTCCTCGCGTAGTCGAGTGAGGCCTGGTAACCCGCCATGCCGAGCATGGTGGCCGCCATGCCGATGCCGATGCGCGCCTCGTTCATCATGTGGAACATGCAGCGCAGGCCCTGGCCAGGCTCACCGACCAGGTAGCCCACCGCGCCGGCACCGGCGCCGTCCAGTCCCCCGCCGCTCGCGCCGCGCGCCGGATACCTGCCCTCGCCGAAGTTGAGCAGCGTGTTGGTCGTGCCGCGCCAGCCGCACTTGTGGTTCAGGCCCGCCAGCGCCACGTCGTTGCGTTCGCCGGTCAGCTGCCCCTGCGTATCCACCAGCTTCTTGGGCACGATGAAGAGCGAGATGCCGCGCGTGCCGGGGATGGTCTTGCCGTCCGGCCCCGGGATCTTGGCCAGCACCAGATGGATGATGTTCTCGGTCAGCTCGTGTTCGCCGGCCGAGATCCACATCTTGTTGCCCTTGAGACGGTAGCGCGGACCCAGGGGGTCGTTCTGGTAATCCGCGCCATCCGGCACGGCGCGTGTGGCGATATCGCTCAGGGACGAACCGGCTTGCGGCTCGGACAGACACATGGTGCCGGAGAAGCGGCCGGCAAACTCATTGCGCGCAAAGACTTCCTTTTGCAACGCTGTGCCATGCGCCATCAGCAGGTTGGCGTTGCCGGACGTGAGCATGCCCGAGCCGATGCTGATCGAGGCCATGGCGAAAAAGGAATTGGCCGCCGCCTCCACCGTGTAGGGCAGCTGCATGCCACCCATCTCATAGTCCTGCGCGGCGCTGAGCATGCCGGAGGCGGCGTAGGCCTTCTGCGCCTCATGCGTGGCCTGCGGCAGGATGACCTTTTCGCCGTCGAAGCGCGGCTCCTCGTTATCCACCGTTCGGTTGAAGGGGGCGTACTTCTCGCGCGCAATGCGCTCGCAGGTATCGAGTACCGCGTCAAAGGTGTCGCGGCTGTGGTCGGCAAAGCGGGCGCGCTGGTGCAGCGCCTCGGCGTCAAGCCACTGGTAGAGCAGGAAGTCGAGGGTCTGGCGGTAGCTCATGGAGTCTCATTCTCCTGACCGGGATGGCATGGCCGCGATGGTGCCCTGGGCCACGGCGCAGAGCTTTTCCTCGCCGTCCTTCAGCACGAACACGTCACAGCGGCAGACGGCCTGGTTCTTGCCATGGTGCACGGCATGGGCGCGGGCAATGAGGCGCTCGCCCACGGCCGGCCGCACATAGTTGATCTTGAATTCGGAGGTCACCACCGGCACGCGCATCGCCGTGCCGCCGGCGTAGGTCAGCGCGTTGTCGGCCGCGTAGCTGACCACGCCGCCGTGCACGAAGCCGTGCTGCTGGCGGATGGCGTCGGTGACCGGCACGTGCAGTTCGCACTGCCCCGATGACAAGGCGTGCAGCTCGGCGCCGATCAGCATGCTGAACGGCTGCGAAGCCAGCAGCTCCCGCCCCATCGCCAGAAACGCCTCGGGCGAGACGGTCACCGGCGGGGGCGTGCTGGCCATGCTCTGCCTCAGAGCACTTCGAACACGCCAGCCGCGCCCATGCCGCCGCCGATGCACATGGTCACGACCACGCGCTTGGCACCGCGGCGCTTGCCTTCAATCAGCGCATGGCCGGTCAGGCGCTGGCCGCTGACGCCATAGGGATGGCCGACCGCGATGGCGCCACCGTTGACATTGAGGCGGTCGGCCGGGATGCCCAGCTTGTCACGGCAGTAGATCACCTGCACGGCAAAGGCCTCGTTCAGCTCCCAGAGGTCGATGTCGCTGACCTTCAGGCCCAGGCGATTCAGTACCTTCGGGACCGCGAAAACCGGGCCGATGCCCATCTCGTCCGGCTCGCAGCCGGCGACGGCAAAACCAAGGAAACGACCCAGGGGCTTCAAGCCGCGCTTGCTGGCCAGCTCCTCGCTCATGACCACACAGGCGCCGGCACCGTCGGAGTACTGGCTGGCGTTACCGGCCGAGATCAGGCCGCCGGGAATGGCCGAACGGATGCCGCTGATGCCCTCCTTGGTCGTGCCTTCGCGCAAGCCTTCATCGACGCTGACGGTCACCTGCTTGGTGATCAGACCCAGGGTCTTGTCGGCCACGCCGGCCGTCACCGTGATGGGCGCGATCTCGGCCGTGAACAGGCCGGCAGCCTGGGCCGCACAGGCCTTCTGCTGGCTGGCGGCGCCGTACTCGTCCATGGCGTCGCGGCCGATGTTGTAGCGCTTGGCCACCTGCTCGGCGGTCTGCAGCATGTTCCAGTAGATCTCCGGCTTGGCCTTGAGCAGGGCCGGATCGGTGATCATGTGCTTGTTGGCCTCGTTCTGCACGCAGGAGATGCTCTCCACGCCGCCGGCCACGTACACATCACCCTCGCCGGCAATGATGCGCTGTGCGGCCATGGCAATGGTCTGCAGCCCGGAGGAACAGAAACGGTTGACGGTGACCCCGGAAACGGTGATGGGGCAGCCCGCGGCCAGGGCGACCTGGCGCGCGATGTTGGAGCCGGTGGCGCCTTCCGGCGTGGCACAGCCCATGAGCACGTCCTCCACTTCACCGGCATCGATGCCGGCGCGCTCGATGGCGTGCTTGACGGCATGGCCGCCCAGCGTGGCGCCATGGGTCATGTTGAAAGCGCCCTTCCAGCTCTTGGCCAGGGGGGTGCGGGCGGTGGAAACGATAACGGCGGAGGTCATGACGGGAATCCTCT
>JAJZUZ010000203.1 GCA_021845965.1 Pseudomonadota bacterium
GCCAGGCCGTGCAGGCGGCGCTGGACGCGCTGACCGCCGCCGCCGAGAGCGGCCAGGGCAACCTGCTGGATTTGTCGATCAAGGCCATCCGCCTGCGCGCGACGGTGGGCGAGGTGTCCGATGCGTTGGAAAAAGTCTTCGGGCGCCATCGCGCCGATACACAAAAGGTGACCGGTGTGTACGCAGCTGCCTATGACTCGGCCGAGGGCTGGGAAAAACTCAAGTCGGAAATCGCGGCTTTCGCCGAGGCTCACGGCCGCCGCCCGCGCGTGATGATCGCCAAGTTGGGCCAGGACGGGCACGACCGCGGCGCCAAGGTCGTGGCCACGGCCTATGCCGACCTGGGTTTCGACGTGGACATGGGCCCGCTGTTCCAGACGCCCGAGGAGTGCGCGCGCCAGGCCATCGAGAACGATGTGCACGCCGTGGGTGTGAGCACCCTGGCCGCCGGGCACAAGACCCTGGTGCCAGCCATCATTGCCGAGCTCAAGAAGCAGGGTGCGGACGACATCATCGTCTTCGTCGGCGGCGTGATCCCGCGCCAGGACTACGACTTCCTGTACGAAGCGGGCGTGAAGGGCATCTACGGCCCGGGCACGCCGATTCCGGCCAGCGCCAAGGACGTGCTGGAGCAGATCAAGGCCGCGCACAAGGCCTGACGGTGGCGCATCCGCCCCTTCTCGACGGCATCCTGCAGGGCACACCCGCCCAGCAGCGCCGCGCCATGGCCAAGGCCATCACGCTGCTGGAGTCCACGCGGGCCGACCATCGCGCCCAGGGCGACGAGCTGCTGACGGCGCTGCTGCCGCATACCGGCGGCGCGTTTCGCCTGGGCATCAGCGGCGTGCCCGGTGTGGGCAAGTCCACCTTCATCGAGGCGCTGGGCCTGTACCTGATCGGGCTGGGCCATCGCGTAGCGGTGCTGGCGGTCGATCCTTCCTCCAGTGTTTCCGGCGGCTCCATCCTGGGCGACAAGACGCGCATGGAGCAGCTCTCCGTGCATGAGCAGGCCTACATCCGCCCCAGCCCGAGCAGCGGTACGCTGGGCGGCGTGGCTGAGAAGACGCGCGAGGCCGTGCTGGTCTGCGAAGCCGCCGGTTACGACATCGTGATTGTCGAGACCGTGGGCGTGGGCCAGAGCGAGACGGCGGTGGCCAATATGACCGACATGTTCTGCCTGCTGCAGCTGCCCAATGCGGGTGACGACCTGCAGGCCATCAAGAAGGGTGTGATGGAGCTGGCCGATCTGGTGGTGATCAACAAGGCCGATCTGGACGCCGCCGCCGCGACGCGCGCCCAGGCCCAGATCACCTCCAGCCTGCGCCTGCTTGGCCTGCATGGCAACCCTGAGCACGCCCACCACGACGAAACGATCTGGCACCCGCAGGTGGTGCAGCTCAGTGCCTTGTTGGGGCAGGGCGTGGATACCTTCTGGGCCGCCGTGACGAAATTCCGTGCGCTGCAGACGGCCAGCGGCAAGCTGGCGGCGCGGCGTGAACAGCAGGCCCAGGCCTGGATGTGGGAGCGCATCGAGGCCGGACTGCGGCAGGCTTTCCGCGCCCATCCCGAGGTCAGGGCCTTGCTGCCGTACTTGAGCCACGAGGTCATAACCGGCAAACTGGCCGCCTCCACCGCTGCGCGCCAGCTGCTGCAGGCTTTCGAACAGAAGCGATAGAGAACCGATACAGAGAAGAGATCACGAGGACGAACCATGCACGACATCCTGGAACAACTGGAACGCAAGCGCGCCGCGGCGCGCCTGGGCGGTGGCGAGAAGCGCATCGCCGCGCAGCATGCCAAGGGCAAGCTGACTGCGCGCGAGCGCCTCGAAGTGCTGCTCGACGAAGGCACTTTCGAGGAGTGGGACATGTTCGTCGAGCACCGCTGCGTCGATTTCGGCATGGCCGACAACAAGATCCCCGGCGACGGCGTGGTCACCGGCTACGGCATGATCAACGGCCGCCTGGTCTTCGTCTACAGCCAGGACTTCACGGTCTTCGGCGGCGCGCTGTCCGAGGCGCATGCCGAGAAGATCTGCAAGATCATGGACCAGGCGATGAAGGTCGGCGCGCCCGTGATCGGCCTCAACGATTCGGGCGGCGCGCGCATCCAGGAAGGTGTGGCCTCGCTGGGCGGTTATGCCGAGGTGTTCCAGCGCAATGTCTGCGCCTCCGGCGTGATCCCGCAGATCAGCCTGATCATGGGCCCCAGCGCGGGTGGCGCCGTGTACAGCCCGGCCATCACCGACTTCATCTTCATGGTCAAAGACAGCTCCTACATGTTCGTGACCGGCCCCGAGGTGGTGAAGACCGTGACGCACGAGGAGGTGACCGCCGAGGAACTGGGCGGCGCCATCACCCACACCACCAAGAGCGGCGTGGCGGACCTGGCCTTCGAGAACGACGTCGAGGCGCTGCTCATGCTGCGCCGGCTCTACAACTACCTGCCGCTGAACAACCGCGAGAAGGCCCCGGTGCGCAAGAGCGGCGACCCGATCGACCGCATGGAGCTGAGCCTGGACACCCTGGTGCCGGACAACCCGAACAAGCCCTACGACATGAAGGAGCTGATCGTCAAGACGGTGGACGACGGCGACTTCTTCGAGATCCAGCCCGAGTACGCCAAGAACATCCTGATCGGCTTCGCCCGCATGGACGGCCAGACCGTGGGCATCGTGGCCAACCAGCCGCTGGTGCTGGCCGGCTGCCTGGACATCAAGAGCTCGATCAAGGCGGCGCGCTTCGTGCGTTTCTGCGACGCCTTCAACATCCCGGTCGTGACCTTCGTCGACGTGCCCGGCTTCATGCCCGGCACCAGCCAGGAATACGGCGGCATCATCAAGCACGGCGCCAAGCTGCTCTACGCCTACGCCGAGTGCACGGTGCCCAAGATCACGGTCATCACGCGCAAGGCCTACGGCGGTGCCTACGACGTGATGGCCTCCAAGCACCTGCGCGGCGATGTCAACTTCGCCTGGCCCAACGCCGAGATCGCGGTGATGGGCGCCAAGGGCGCGGTGGAGATCATCTTCCGCGAGGACAAGGGCGACCCGGCCAAGCTGGCGGCCAGGGAGGCCGAGTACAAGGCGCGCTTCGCCAACCCCTTCGTGGCCGGCGCGCGCGGCTACATCGACGACGTGATCCTGCCGCACGAGACGCGCAAGCGCATCTGCCGCTCGCTCGTCATGCTGAAGGACAAGAAGCTGGACAACCCCTGGCGCAAGCACGGGAACATCCCGCTCTAAGCAGCGATCCGGAAGGAGTTGTCATCGTGTCCATCCATCTTTATTACCACCCGTATTCGCGTGCAGCCGGCACGATCTGGGCGCTCGAGGAGGTCGGTGTTCCTTACGAGCTGAAGATTGTCGACATCATGAAGGGCGATCAGAAGGGCGCAGAACTTGTATCCCTCAACCCGATGGGCAAGCTGCCCACGCTGGTGGATGACGGTCTTGTGGTCACCGAATCGGCGGCCATCGCGCTTTATCTCGCCGACCGCTACGCGCCGGGGCGCCTGGCTCCGGCACTGGACTCCCCGGAGCGGGGGACCTATCTGCGTTGGTCATTTTTCTCGCCGAGCGTCATTGAGCCCGCCGTGATGGCCAGGAGCTCCGGTTGGGAGGTCAAGGACAGGGCGGCAGGCTGGGGCACCTATGCCGCCATGATGGCCTCGGCTGAAAGCGCCATCGCCGGAAAGCACTATGTGCTGGGCGACAGCTTCTCAATGGCCGACGTCGTCTTCGGCGGTCTCCTGCGCTTTCTGATTGGTTTCAAGCAGATCGAGGCGACGCCCGCGTTTGCGGCCTACGTCGAACGGCTGGATGCACGCCCGGCCTTCCAGCGGGCCGAGGCGCGGAATCTGGCGATGCGAAAACAGCTTGGGCTCCAGTAGTCCGATACGGAGAAGAAATGTTCAAGAAGATCCTGATTGCCAA
>JAJZUZ010000024.1 GCA_021845965.1 Pseudomonadota bacterium
AGCGCAGCCAGCTGCGCATGCTGGCATGCACGGCGTTGCCACGGGCGAGCGGGCGCGCCTGCTCGATCAGCAGCGCCAGCAGGATGGAGAAGAAACTCATGCTGCGATCATAGCGGCCGGACACGCGCCCTGCGGGACCCGAACCACCGCTCAGGCGGCCATGAAACGATAAAAATTGCGCAGCATGCCGGCGGTCGCGCCCCAGATGAAGCGTTCGACATCGCCATCGCGGTAAGGCATGGAGAACCATTCGCGGCGCACGCCCTCGGCCACCAAGGCGTGGCGCCGGTGGTGGGCCGGATCGAGCAGGAAGGAGAGCGGCACTTCGAACACGTCGGCCACCTCGCCCGCATTGGGCGTCAGCGTGAAGCCGGGCTGCACCAGCGCGACGACCGGCGTGACGATGAAGGCGGTGCCGGTGGTGTAGATGGGCAGCGTGCCCAGCACCTGCACGAACTCGCGCGCCAGTCCCACTTCTTCCTCGGCCTCGCGCAGGGCGGCGTCGATCACGCCGGCGTCGCTCTCATCGACCTTGCCGCCGGGAAACGCAATCTGGCCCGAGTGGGTGGACAGATGGGCAGTGCGCTGGGTCAGCAGCAGGGTCGGCTCGGATCGGGCGACCAGGGGGATCAGCACCGCCGCCTGGGCGGGCTGGCGCTGCGTGAAACGCGGCTCGGCACGCACCTCGGGCTGCCACGCGGGGGGCGCGGCAAAACGGGCACGCAGCGACTCGGGTTGGAGGCGCTCGGCCGGCACGGCCGGCAGGTGCGCATCGACGCCCGCGACCGGCACGGTACGCGGGTCGAAGTTGGGCAGCCTGGACAGCGGGGTGACGTGATCGGAGGACGACACAGGGCAAGTATCCGAGAAAAGATGGCAACCCGCCTTTGGCGGCTTGCGTCGACGGCTAAGCTCGCGCAGCCAAGTTGGGGGCAGCGGCCAAAGAAAAAAGCCGCCCGGGCAGATGCGAGGGCGGCTTGTTCTGGATGCAGACCGGTGTTACTCGGCGGCAGCCTTGGTGAACAGCTTTTCCTTGATACGGGCCGACTTGCCGCTGCGGTCGCGCAGGTAGTACAGCTTGGCGCGACGGACGTCACCGCGGCGCTTGACTTCAATGCTGGCGATCAGCGGGCTGTAGGTCTGGAAGGTACGCTCCACACCTTCGCCGCTGGAGATCTTGCGCACGGTGAAGCCGCTGTTGAGGCCACGGTTACGCTTGGCGATCACCACGCCTTCGTAGGCCTGCACGCGCTTGCGGTTGCCTTCCACCACGTTCACGTTCACGATGACGGTGTCACCGGGAGCGAATTCGGGGATGTTCTTGCCCAGGCGGGCGATTTCCTCTTGTTCGAGGGTCTGGATCAGGTTCATGTTTACCTCTAATGATCTTGTCCGCGCACACGGTTCCGGGGAACCCAAGGTCAGCCCACCATGGACTGACAGCCGGCCAGAGGATCTGGAAAGCGTGAGATTATAGCAAGAAGCGGCCGCTTCAGGCCGCCGGCCTGGGCAGGCTGGCCAGGAAAGCCTCGTCCTGGCGGCTCAGGCGGCCGGCCCTGCGGGCCTGGGTGATCAGTTCCGGTCGCAGCCGGGCTGTCAGCGCCAGCCGCTGTTCGCGCCGCCAGCGCTCGATCTGGCCGTGGTGGCCCGACAGCAGCACCTCCGGCACACCCTGCCCCTCCCAGCTTTCGGGACGGGTGTAGTGCGGACAATCCAGCAGACCGTCCAGTGCCGGATTGAAGCTGTCCTGGGCATGGCTGTCGGCGTCGCCCAGCACGCCGGGCTGCAACCGTGCCACGGCGTCCAGCAGGGCCATGGCGGCGATCTCGCCCCCGGAAAGCACGAAATCGCCCAGGCTGATCTGCTCGTCCACGTGACGGTCGATGAAGCGCTGGTCGATGCCCTCATAACGGCCGCAGACCAGCACGGCGCCTTCGCTGCCAGCCCAGCGCTCGACCTCGGCGTGGTTCAAGGGCTTGCCCAGCGGCGAAAAAAGCAGCACGGGCGCGCGGCTGCCGCGTTGCCCCTGGGCCTGCGCCAGGCAACGCGCCAGCGGGTCGGCCAGCATGACCATCCCGGGCCCGCCGCCGAAGGGTCGGTCGTCCACGCGGCGGTAGTTGCCCTCGGCAAAGTCGCGCGGGCTGTGCAGGTGCACATCGACCTGCCCGGACTCGTAGGCGCGGCGGGTGATGCCGCTGCTCAGCAGGGGCGCGAACAATTCCGGGAAAAGGGTCAGGACGTCAAAGCGCATGGCCTGACAGTCTCAGTAATCGGACTGCCAGTCCACGGTAATCCGCCGGGCAGCGAGGTCCACCGCATCCACATAGGCCGACACGAAGGGGATCAAACGTTCGGCCGGCTTGCCGTCCTGCTCATAGGCGATGACCAGCACGGTCTGCGGCCCGGTGGACATGAGTTCGCGGACCGTCCCGAGCGCCTGCCCTTCGCGGTTGACGACATCCAGACCGATCAGATCGATCCAGTAGTACTCGTCCTTCTCGGGGGTAGGAAAGCTGGAGCGGGCCACGAAGATACGGGCGCCGCGCAACGCTTCGGCGGCATCGCGGTCAGGCACGTCGTGCGCGCTGGCGACAACCGAATCCGAATGCTCTTTGGCTTCCTTGATGGCGAGCTTGACCGGCCCGGAAAAGGTCTTGGCACCTTTTTCGGCCGGCAGCAGGAACCAGCGCTTGGAAGAAAACAGCGCCTCCGGAGAGGCGCTGTAGGGCAGGACCTTGAACCAGCCCTTGATGCCCCAGGCATCAAGGATGCGCCCGACCTCGATGGCGTCCGCCGGCAGTTCGGCAGCTTCGAGTGCGAGCGTCATGTAAGCCTGGTCAGGCAGCCTTCTTGGCGGCCTGCTTGATCAGGCGCTCCACGGTCGAGGAGGCCTGGGCACCGACACCCAGCCAGTAGGTCAGGCGGTCCTGGGCGATACGGATGCTTTCTTCCTTCTCGGTCGCGATCGGGTTGTAGAAACCGATACGCTCGATGAAGCGACCGTCACGGCGGTCACGCTTGTCGGCCACGACGATGTTGTAGAACGGACGGGCCTTGGCGCCGCCGCGGGAGAGTCGAATCACGACCATGATTTGTCCTTTGGGTGGATCAGAGCATGCGGCCCGTATGAATTAGATACGAACAGACCGCACCATCTGCTGTTTCTTCCGATGTTTGAGACACGCGACTGGCCACCCGGCCAGCGACACACCGAAAAGCCGACCATTATAGCCGGAGCCAGCCCGACCCGCCCCCAGCCCGCCAGGCCGATTCCCGCCGGCCGCTTGCCGGCACAATAGCGCCATGCTGAAAAACAAGACTCTCGCCGCCTGGCTCACCTTCCTCGGCGGCCCGCTGGGCCTGCACCGCTTCTACCTGCGCGGCCTGGGCGACACCCTGGGCTGGCTGCTGCCGCTTCCCACGGCGCTGGGCCTGTACGGCATCGAGCGCGTACGCCAGTACGGCGTTGACGACCAGCTGAGCTGGGTGCTGATCCCCCTGCTGGGCTTTACCTTTGCCGGCTGCGCGCTGACAGCCATCGTCTACGGCCTGATGACGCGCGAACAGTGGAACGCCCGCTTCAACCCCCAGGCACCCGCCGATGCGTCCGCCGGCCAGACCAACTGGTTCACCATCGGCGCCATTGCCTGCTCGCTGCTGATCGGCGCGGCGGTGCTGCTGTCCAGCATCGCCTTCAGCTTCCAGCGCTACTTCGAGTACCAGATCGAGGAAGCGCGCAAGATAAGTCAATGAGGCACACCGGAGCGGCTGGCGCCGCTTCCCCTGAAGGGGACAACGCCAGCGGCCCGGCAAAGCCGGTTCCACGGCGTTCCGTGGCGGGGAACCACTGCCGGCGTCACGCGCCAGCTTCGGCGTGACGCCTTGAACTAGAACAGACCCAGGCTGACCCAATAGGCCACGATGGCCACGAAGGCGCTGGCCGGGATGGTGAAGATCCAGGCCCAGACGATGTTGCCGGCCACGCCCCAGCGCACCGCACTGGCGCGCTGCGCCGAGCCCACGCCGACGATGGCGCCGGTGATGGTATGGGTGGTAGAGACCGGGACACCCAGTGCCGTGGCCAGGAACAGCGTCATCGCGCCGCCCGTTTCGGCGCAGAAACCGCCCACGGGTTTGAGCTTGGTGATCCTCTGGCCCATGGTCTTGACGATGCGCCAGCCGCCGAACATGGTGCCCAGACCGATGGCAAGGTAGCAGGCCGCCACCACCCAGGTCGGTGGCGCCTTGTCGACCGACGTCACGTAACCGGTGGCGATCAGCAGCATCCAGATGATGCCGATGGTCTTCTGCGCATCGTTGCCACCATGGCCCAGGCTGTAGGCCCCAGCCGACAACAGCTGCAGGCGGCGGAACCAGCCGTCCACACGTGACGGCGAGGTGCGGCGAAACAGCCAGGCAACGATGAGCATCATCAGTGAGCCCAGCAGAAAACCCAGCGCCGGCGAAACGAAGATGAAGAGCACGGTCTTGAGGATGCCGGCCGACAGCAGGGCGTCGGTCCCCGCCTTGCCGATGACGGCTCCGACGATGCCACCTATCAGGGCGTGCGAGGAGCTGCTGGGAATGCCGTAGTACCAGGTGATCAGGTTCCAGCTGATGGCACCGATCAGCGCGCCGAACACCACGTGCACGTCCACCACGCCGGGCTGAACGATGCCCTTGCCGACGGTGGCCGCCACGCTGAGGTGGAAGATGAAGATGGCGACCACGTTGAAGAAGGCGGCAAACAGCACCGCCTGGCCGGGCCGCAGCACGCCGGTGGAGACGACGGTGGCAATGGAGTTGGCCGCATCATGAAAGCCGTTCATGAAGTCGAAGGCCAGCGCCAGGAACACCAGCAGGATGATCACCCAGAGCGCGGTTTGCGGGATGTTTTCCATGGGGCGCGCCGCTCGCTCAGGCGTTCTCGAGGACGATGCCCTCGATCTGGTTGGCCACGTCCTCGCATTTGTCGGTCACCGTCTCCAGCAGCTCATAGATCGCCTTGAGCTTGATGACCTCGCGTACGTCCGGCTCCTCGCGGAACAGCTTGCTCATCGCATTGCGCATGACACGATCCGCATCCGACTCCAGGCGGTCGATTTCCTCGCAGGTCTTGAGCGCCGCCTCGGCCGTGCTGGCCTCCCCGATGTTGCCCAGCAGGTAGACAGCGTCCTTGACGCGCTCACAGCACTTCACGCTGAGCTCCGTCAGGCGCACGATCTCGTCGGTCATGTGGTGCACGTCGTACAGGGCCATGGTCTCGGCCGAGTCCTGCAGCAGGTCGGCCACGTCGTCCATGGTGTTGATGAGCGAATGGATCTGCTCGCGGTCGATCGGGGTGATGAAGGTCTTGTGCAGCGCCTTGTTGACGTCATGCGTGATGCGATCGGCGGCGCGCTCGGCGTCGTCCACGTCACGGTTGTACTGCTCGCGCAGATTGACATCGTTGTAGTGAGCCACGAGCTGCGAGAAGGCGCGCGCCGCGTCCACGATACGGTCCGCATGCTGGTTGAACATCTCGAAGAAATTGCCGTCGCGCGGCATCAGTTTTCCAAACAGCATGGAAACACTCCTGAATCTGGTTCGGTCGATAGACGGGAAATGGCCTGAAGTTTAACCGGCCCCCTGTCACTGCCGATGGCGCCGCCTCAGGCGCCGCGGAAGATGAAGTACACGGCGCCCACCATGCACAACGCCGCCCACAGATAGTCCAGCTTGAACGGCTCTTTCAGATACATCACGGCAAAGGGCACGAAGATGCTGAGTGTGATGACTTCCTGGACGATCTTGAGCTGCCCCACCGTGAAACCCGCCTGCTGGAAGCCGATGCGGTTGGCTGGCACCTGCAGCAGGTATTCGAACAGGGCGATACTCCAGCTCACAAGCGCGGCCTGGTACCACGGCACGGTGGCCAGGTTCTTCAGGTGCCCGTACCAGGCGAAGGTCATGAAGACATTGCTGCCGATCAGCAGCAGTACCGTCTGCAGCGAAAAGGGAATGGACTGGAGCGCGTTCATGGCAGGATTATCGACATGAAAAAAGCCCTGCGGCTTGCACCGCAGGGCCGGGCTCTCCTCGGGCCTTCCTCAGGCCGTGACCTTGTCGGCCACGTCCTTGTACTCGCTGATCTGGTCGAAGTTCATGTACTTGTAGATCTTGTCGCCGTTGGCGTTGATGACGCCGATGTCGGCCAGGTACTCCTGCTTGCTCGGGATGCGGCCCAGCTTGGAGCAGATCGCAGCCAGTTCGGCCGAGCCCAGGTACACATTGGTGTTCTTGCCCAGACGATTGGGGAAGTTGCGCGTGCTGGTGGACATCACGGTCGCGCCCTCCTTCACCTGTGCCTGGTTGCCCATGCACAGCGAGCAGCCCGGCATTTCCATGCGGGCGCCGGCCTGGCCGAAGACACCGTAATGGCCTTCTTCGGTGAGCTGCTGCTGGTCCATCTTGGTCGGCGGCGCCAGCCAGAGCTTGACCGGAATGTCGCGTTTGCCTTCCAGCAGCTTGGAGGCGGCACGGAAGTGGCCGATATTGGTCATGCACGAACCGATGAAGACCTCATCAATCGTCGCGCCGGCGACGTCGGACAGGGTCTTGGCGTCGTCCGGGTCGTTGGGGCAGCAGACGATGGGCTCGCTGATCCCGTTCAGGTCGATCTCGATCACGGCCGCGTACTCGGCATCCTTGTCCGCCTTGAGCAGCTCGGGCTTGGCCAGCCAGGATTCCATGGCCTTGATGCGGCGGGCGATGGTGCGCTCGTCGTGGTAGCCATTGGCGATCATGTTCTTCAGCAACACGATGTTGCTGTTCAGGTACTCGATCACCGGTTCCTTGTTCAGCGCCACGGTGCAGCCGGCGGCGGAGCGCTCGGCCGAGGCGTCGGCCAGCTCGAAGGCCTGTTCGATCTTCAGGTCCGGCAGACCTTCGATTTCCAGGATGCGGCCGGAGAAGATGTTCTTCTTGCCCTTCTTCTCCACCGTCAGCAGGCCCTGCTTGATGGCGTACAGCGGAATGGCATGCACCAGGTCACGCAGGGTGACGCCGGGCTGCATCTTGCCCTTGAAGCGCACCAGCACCGACTCAGGCATGTCCAGCGGCATGACGCCAGTGGCCGCCGCGAAGGCGACCAGGCCGGAGCCGGCCGGGAAGGAGATACCGATCGGGAAGCGGGTGTGGCTGTCGCCGCCGGTGCCCACCGTGTCGGGCAGCAGCATGCGGTTGAGCCAGGAGTGGATGATGCCGTCGCCGGGACGCAGGGAAATGCCGCCGCGCGTGCTGATGAAGTCGGGCAGCTCGTGGTGCATCTTCACGTCCACCGGCTTCGGGTAGGCGGCCGTATGGCAGAAGGACTGCATCACCAGGTCAGCACTGAAACCCAGGCAAGCCAGGTCCTTCAGTTCGTCGCGGGTCATCGGGCCGGTCGTGTCCTGCGAGCCGACCGAGGTCATCTTGGGCTCGCAGTAGGTACCCGGCAGCACCCCCTGGCCTTCGGGCAGGCCGCAGGCGCGGCCGACCATCTTCTGCGCCAGCGTGAAGCCTTTGGCCTTGGCGGTCGGGTTCTTGGGCAGGCGGAACAGCGTGGACGGCGGCAGGCCCAGGGCCTCGCGCGCCTTGGCCGTCAGGCCGCGGCCGATGATCAGCGGAATTCGGCCACCGGCGCGCACCTCGTCAAACAGCACCTCGCTCTTGACGGTGAACTCGGCAATCACCTTGCCGTCCTTGAGGGCCTTGCCTTCGTAGGGACGCAATTCGATCACGTCGCCCATGTTCATCTGGCTCACATCCAGTTCAATGGGCAACGCGCCGGCGTCTTCCATCGTGTTGTAGAAGATCGGCGCGATCTTGGAGCCCAGGCAGACACCACCATAGCGCTTGTTGGGAACGTACGGAATGTCCTCGCCGGTGAACCACAAGACCGAGTTGGTGGCGGACTTGCGTGAAGATCCGGTGCCCACCACGTCACCGACGTAGGCCACGAGCTTGCCCTTGGCCGCCAGGTCGGTGATGAACTTGACCGGGCCGCGCTTGCCGTCCTCTTCCGGCTGGAACGGCGCACCCTCACGCTTGTTCTTCAGCATGGCCAGGGCGTGCAGCGGGATGTCCGGACGGCTCCAGGCATCGGGCGCGGGCGACAGGTCGTCCGTGTTGGTCTCGCCCGGCACCTTGAAGACCGTGATGGTCATGCTCTGGGGCACCTCGGGGCGGCTGGTGAACCACTCGGCGTCGGCCCAGCTCTTGAGCACGGCCTTGGCGTGGGCATTGCCCTTGTCGGCCTTTTCCTTCACGTCGTGGAACTGGTCGAACATCAGCAGGGTCTTCTTCAGACCTTCGGCGGCCACGGCGCCCACCTGGGCGTCGTCCAGCAGGTCGATCAGGGGGGTCAGGTTGTAGCCACCCAGCATGGTGCCCAGCAGCTCGGTGGCCTTCTCGCGCGAGATCAGGCCGCACGTCTCGCTGCCGTGCGCCACCGCGGCCAGGTAGCTGGCCTTGACCTTGGCGGCGTCGTCGACGCCGGCCGGCACGCGGTGCGTGATGAGCTCGACCAGAAACGCCTCCTCGCCCTTGGGCGGGTTCTTCAGCAGCTCGATCAGCTCGGCGGTCTGCTTGGCCGTCAGCGGAAGCGGGGGGATGCCGAGCGCAGCGCGTTCAGCGACATGGGCGCGATAGGCTTGCAACATGGTGACTCCTTCTTGGACAGGTTCTTGAATGGGTCGCGCCTGGCTCAGGCGGGCGCGGTGGAAAGGGTTGCGGCCGCCGGCGCGGCAAAGTAATGCTGTACGGCGGCAGGCAGCGCGCGACCGGTCTGATGGGCTCGCTCGAGCACCTGCCAGAAATAGCGGTAGCTGGCACGGTCATGCAGCTGCCCTTCGTGGCTCACCGGAGCCCACTGGGCCGCCGCAGCGGCCAGGATGATGGCGGCTGCACGTTCGATGTCGGCGGCGGCGGGCGCCAGCGCGTCCAGGATGGGACGAATCTGGCTTGGGTGGATGCTCCACATGCGCGTGTAGCCGAATTCACGCGAGGCCTTGCGGGCGGCCGCCTTCATGGCCTCAGTGTCGCTGAATTCGGTCACCACACAGTGGGAAGGCACTTTGCCGTGCGCATGGCAGGCGGCGGCGATCTCCAGCTTGGCGCGCCGCACCAGCGGGTGGCTGAACTGGCCGAGCTCACCTGTGATGCTGTCCGGACGCGAGCTCATGGCGCTGTCGGGAATGGCACCACCATGGGCAGAGACGAAATCCATCAGGCCGAAGCTGATGGACTGCACCCGCCGGTGCGCAGCGATGTCGAAGGCGCGATGCACTGCGGCCGGCGACTCCAAAAGCACCTGTAACGGCAGCGGCTGCTTGCGGCCGCTGGCACGCGCGGCCGCGTCGACGGCGGCAGCGGCACGCTCCACATCGGCCACGCTCTCTACTTTGGGAACCATGAGGTGGCACAGCGACGCACCTGCGCCACCGACCACCGTCGCCACATCCTCGTCGAACGCGGCATGGTCCACCGGATGCACGCGCACGGCGATGCGCGGTACGACCGGCAGAGCCGCCTTGCGCGCCACCGCTTGCGCCTCGTTGGCCAGCGCGACGACCATCTGCGCGTGGTCGCGCTCGCCACCGACGGGCGCGCCATCCTCGCAGTCAAGCGACACGTCGAAGACACAGGCACCGAACTCCGCGCTCATCTCGGCCTGCAACTGCAGGCTCTTGCGCATGCGCACCTCGACGCCGCTGTAGTGGTCGCACACCGGCAGGAAGCCGGCCGCGGCCTGGGCGCCAAGGAGGATGTCGCGCGGATGGGCCATGCCAGCGCCTTACAGCAGGTGCTTGACGCCGTCCTGTTCGCCCAGCAGTTCCGCCAGGGTCTTGTCGATGCACTTCTGGCTGAATTCGTCGATGGCCAAGCCCTCGACCAGTTGGTACTCGCCGTTGGCACAGGTGACCGGGAAGCCGAACATCACGTCCTTCGGAATGCCGTACTGGCCATCGGACGGAATACCCATGGTGACCCACTTGCCGTTGGTACCCAGGGCCCAGTCGCGCATGTGGTCGATGGCGGCGTTGGCGGCCGAGGCGGCGGACGACAGGCCACGGGCCTCGATGATGGCGGCCCCACGCTTGCCCACCGTGGGCAGGAACACATTGGCGTTCCACTCCTGGTCGTTGATCATCTTGGCCACGCTCTCGCCCTTGATCGTGGCGAAGCGGTAGTCGGCATACATGGTGGGCGAATGGTTGCCCCAGACGGTGAGTTTTTCGATTTCGGCCACGGCCTTGCCAGTCTTGGCGGCGATCTGGCTCAGGGCGCGGTTGTGATCCAGACGCAGCATGGCGGTGAAGTTCTTGCGCGGCAGGTCGGGGGCGCTCTTCATCGCAATGTAGGCGTTGGTGTTGGCGGGATTGCCGACCACCAGCACCTTGACGTTGCGGCTCGCCACGGCATTCAGGGCCTTGCCCTGGGCGGTGAAGATCGCACCATTGACGGCCAGCAGTTCGGCACGCTCCATACCGGGGCCGCGCGGACGCGAACCCACCAGCAAGGCGTAGTCGGTGTCCTTGAAGGCGGTCATCGGGTCGCTGTGAGCCTCCATGCCGGCCAGCAGCGGGAAGGCGCAGTCTTCCAGCTCCATCATGACGCCCTTGAGTGCCTTCTGGGCCTTCTCGTCGGGGATTTCCAGCAGCTGCAGAATGACGGGCTGGTCCTTGCCCAGCATCTCGCCGGAGGCAATGCGGAACAGCAGGGCGTAACCGATTTGACCGGCGGCGCCAGTGACGGCGACGCGGACGGGCTTCTTGCTCATGGTGGAACTCCAGAAGGTGTTGTAAAAAGCGGGACCGGGCCATCGCTCCACGCGATGGAGCAGATTCGGTACCTCGGATGTACCTTGAAGTGTAGCGCGAAAACCCCCGGATATCAATTTGTCTTGTATCTTATATAAGATATGATTCACCCATGATGGCCCTGATACCACGGCACCGGCAGACCCCATGACTTCCAGCCCCACTCCCCCGTCAGATGGCGCGGCGGGCGCCGCTGAAGGCACCGTGATCGGCCTGCCCACACCCGCCTTCAGCCCGCTGTACCAGCAGATCAAGGGCCTGATCCTGCAGAGCCTGCAGTCCGGCGAATGGAAGCCCGGCGAAGCGATCCCGAGCGAGATGGACCTGGCCGCGCGCTACCGGGTCAGCCAGGGCACGGTGCGCAAGGCCATCGACGAGCTGGCAGCCGAGAACCTGCTGGTGCGCCGCCAGGGCAAGGGCACCTTCGTGGCCACACATGCTGAAACTCATGTGCAGTACCGCTTCCTGCGTCTGATGCCCGACGCCGGCGACATCCAGAGCGAAGGACCAGCCGAGCGCGACATCATTGACTGCAAGCGCCTGCGCGCCACGGCCGAGATTGCGCGCGCCCTGGCCTTGCGCACCGGCGACAGCGTGCTGCAGGTACGTCGCGTGCTGGCCTTTGCCGGCCGCCCCACCATTCTCGAAGACCTGTGGCTGCCGGGCACTCCCTTCAAGGGACTGACCGCGGAGCGACTGAGCGACTACCACGGCGCGATGTACGCCCTGTTCGAGACCGAATTCGGCGTGCGGATGGTGCGCGCCGAGGAAAAGATCCGCGCGGTGTTGCCGGACGCGTCGCAAGCGGCCCTGCTGAAGATCAGCAAGAGCACTCCTTTGCTGAGCGTGGAACGTATCGCCTACACCTACAACGACGTGCCCATGGAGTTGCGCCGCGGCCTGTATCTGACCGACACGCATCACTACCGCAATGTGCTAAGTTGAGAAACTCCGTTACATGTATCAGCCTGCAGAATGAATCCACCGAGACGGGCTTATGAATGCTGCATTGCAATAGAATTTGCCACTGTTCGCGTCGAGAAATTACATAGCGGTTACATCACGAGAAAGCCCACCCATGACTGAGCTTGCCACCCCCGCCCGGCCGAAACGGCCCGAGTTCCGCAACATCAACGCCTTCAAGGATCTGCCGTCGTACCGCTGGCCGCTGGCGGCGATCGTCTCCGGCATGCACCGCATCAGCGGGCTGTTCATGTTCCTGCTCCTGCCTTTCATCATCTGGCTGTTCGACACCTCGGTCTCCTCCGAGTACTCCTATGCGCGCTTCAGCGCCGCCTTCGGCGTCGGCCTGGGCTGGCTGCCCGGCTGGTTCATCAAACTGGTGGCACTGGGCCTGATCTGGGCCTATCTGCACCACATCATCGCCGGCCTGCGCCATCTGTGGATGGATGTCGCGCACGCGGTGAGCAAGGAATCCGGCCGCCGCTCGGCCGTCGTGACGCTGGTGCTGAGCCTGGGCCTGACGGCCGTGCTGGGCGCCAAGCTGTTTGGCCTCTATTGAGAAGAATCACAAGGAGCAACACATGTCCGTCAACTACGGCTCCAAGCGCCTCGTCGTCGGCGCGCACTACGGTCTGCGCGACTGGCTGGCCCAACGCGTCACCGCCGTCCTCATGGTTCTGTTCACCCTGCTGGTGCTCGCCCGGGTGCTGGCCACCCGCGGCCCCCTGGGTTACGAGGGTTGGTCCGCCATCTTCGCCCCGCAGTGGATGAAATTCCTGACGTTCGCGGTCATCGCCGCGCTGATCTGGCACGCCTGGGTCGGCATGCGCGAGATCTGGATGGATTACATCAAGCCTGTCTGGCTGCGCCTGTCCCTGCAGGTATTCACCCTCGTCTGGCTGGTCGGCTGCGCCGGCTGGGCCATCCAAGTCCTGTGGAGACTCTGACCCATGTCGTATTCCGTATCCAAACGCAAATTTGACGTCGTCATCGTCGGGGCCGGTGGCTCCGGCATGCGGGCCTCGCTGCAACTGGCCCGCGCCGGCCTGAACGTGGCCGTGCTGTCCAAGGTCTTCCCGACCCGTTCCCACACCGTGGCCGCCCAGGGCGGCGTCTCGGCCTCGCTGGGCAATATGAGCGAGGACAGCTGGGAATTCCACTTCTACGACACCGTCAAGGGCTCCGACTGGCTTGGTGACCAGGACGCCATCGAATTCATGTGCCGCGAAGCGCCCAAGGTCGTGTACGAACTCGAGCACTTCGGCATGCCCTTCGACCGCAACCCCGACGGCACGATCTACCAGCGCCCCTTCGGCGGCCACACGGCCAACTACGGCGAAAAGCCCGTGCAGCGCGCCTGCGCCGCGGCCGACCGCACCGGCCACGCCATGCTGCACACGCTGTACCAGGCCAACGTCTCGGCCCGCACCTCCTTCTTCGTCGAATGGATGGCGCTGGACCTGATCCGCGACGCCGACGGCGATGTGGTGGGCGTGACCGCGCTGGAGATGGAAACCGGTGACCTGTATGTACTGGAAGCCAAGACCGTGCTGCTGGCCACCGGCGGCGCCGGCCGTATCTTCCAGTCCTCCACCAACGCCTTCATCAATACCGGCGACGGCCTGGGCATGGCGGCGCGCGCCGGCATCGCCCTGCAGGACATGGAGTTCTGGCAGTTCCACCCGACCGGCGTGGCTGGCGCCGGCGTGCTGCTGACCGAAGGCTGCCGCGGCGAGGGTGCCATCCTGCTCAACAGCAACGGCGAGCGCTTCATGGAGCGCTACGCACCCACGCTGAAGGATCTGGCACCGCGCGACTTCGTCTCGCGCTGCATGGGCCAGGAGATCCTGGAAGGCCGTGGCTGCGGTCCGAACAAGGACTACATCCACATGAAGCTGGACCACCTGGGCGCCGAGACGATCCGCAAGCGCCTGCCCTCGGTGGAAGAGATTGGCCACAACTTCGCCAACGTCGACATCACCAAGGAGCCGATCCCGGTCGTGCCCACCATCCACTACCAGATGGGCGGCATCCCGACCAACATCCACGGCCAGGTGGTGCAGAACGTGGGCGGCCAGGACAAGCCGATCAACGGCCTGTACGCGGTCGGCGAATGCTCCTGCGTCTCGGTGCACGGCGCCAACCGCCTCGGCACCAACTCCCTGCTGGACCTGCTGGTCTTCGGCAAAGCCGCGGGTGACCACATCATCGCCAACGTCAAGCCGGGCACGGTGCACAAGGCGCTGCCGGCCCAGGCGGCCGACGCCTCCATCGCCCGCCTGGCCCGCCTGGACGCGCAGCCCAACGGCGAATACGCGCAGGACGTGGCCAACGATATGCGCGCCATCATGCAGACGCATGCCGGGGTGTTCCGCAGCCAGGAATCCATGGACGAAGGCGTCAGGAAGATCGCCGCCCTGCGCGAGCGCGTGGGCAAGATCGGCCTGAAGGACAACTCCAAGGTCTTCAACACCGCCCGCATCGAGGCGCTGGAAGTGGAGAACCTCATGGAAGCCGCCCAGGCCACCATGGAAAGCGCCGCCGCCCGCAAGGAGTGCCGTGGTGCCCACCTGGTGCGTGACTATGAGCACGACGTGAACCATCCGACCTGCCCGCTGGGCCGCAACGACGCCGAATGGATGAAGCACACGCTGTGGTTCAAGGACGGCAACCGTCTCGACTACAAGCCGGTGCGCATGAAGCCCCTGACCGCCGCGACGGTGCCGCCGAAGCCCCGCACTTTCTGACCGGACCGCGAGACCTGAGGAATCTGAAAATGGCAAAACGCACTTTCAATATCTATCGCTACGATCCGGACAAGGACGCCAAGCCCTACATGCAGAGCATCGAGCTGGAGCTCGATGGCAGCGAGCGCATGCTGCTGGACGCACTGGTCAAGCTCAAGGCGGTCGACCCCACCTTGTCCTTCCGCCGCTCCTGCCGCGAGGGGGTGTGCGGCTCGGACGCCATGAACATCAATGGCAAGAACGGCCTGGCCTGCCTGACCAACCTCAAGACACTGAAGGACCCGATCGTCCTCAAGCCGCTGCCCGGCCTGCCCGTGGTGCGCGACCTGATCGTGGACATGACGCAGTTCTTCAAGCAGTACCACAGCATCAAGCCCTATCTGGTGAACGACACGCCGCCGCCCGAGCGCGAGCGCCTACAATCGCCCGAGGAGCGCGAGGAGCTCAACGGTCTGTACGAGTGCATCCTGTGCGCCAGCTGCTCGACCAGCTGCCCCAGCTTCTGGTGGAACCCGGACAAGTTCGTCGGCCCGGCCGGCCTGCTGCAGGCCTACCGCTTTCTCGCCGACAGCCGTGACCAGGCCACCGGCGAGCGCCTGGACAATCTGGAAGACCCCTACCGCCTGTTCCGCTGCCACAGCATCATGAACTGTGTGGATGTCTGCCCCAAGGGCCTGAACCCCACCAAGGCCATCGGCAAGATCAAGGAAATGATGGTCGCCCGCACGGTGTAAGCAAAGCAGCATGGTTGCCGTGGACAATGAACTGATCGATGAACGCTCGCTGAGCAAGCTGAAGTGGCGCTGCCGCCGCGGCCTGCTCGAGAATGACCTATTCATCGAGCGTTTTTTTCGCCAGTTCGAATCCACGCTGACCGTGCGGCAGTCGCAGGGCCTGAACGCCCTGATGGACCTGAGTGACAACGATCTGCTGGATCTCCACCTCGGCCGCAAGCCGCTGGCCGCAGTGGCACCGGAACTGGATCGCGAAGAAGTACGAGAAGTACTGAAGATGTTAAGAACCTGCTGAAAGGCCTAGAAATGAAACTTGCTGACAACAAAGCCACCCTGTCGTTCAGTAACGGCAAACCCAGCGTCGAGCTGCCGGTCTACCAGGGCAGCATCGGCCCGGACGTGATTGACATCCGCAAGCTCTATGGCCAGACCGGCATGTTCACCTACGATCCGGGCTTCCTGTCTACCGCGTCCTGCCAATCCGCCATCACCTACATCGACGGCGACAAGGGCGAGCTGCTGTATCGCGGTTACCCCATCGAGCAGCTGGCCACCCAGTGCGACTTTCTCGAGACCTGCCACCTGCTGCTCTACGGCGATCTGCCCAACGCGACGAAGAAGACCGAGTTCAGCAAGCGCGTGACCATGCACACCATGGTCAACGAGCAGATGCAGTTCTTCCTGCGCGGTTTTCGTCGTGACGCCCACCCCATGGCTGTGCTGACCGGCCTGGTGGGTGCCCTGTCGGCCTTCTATCACGACAGCACTGACATCAACAACCCCGAGCACCGCGATATCGCCGCCATCCGCCTGATCGCCAAGATGCCCACGCTGGTGTCCATGGCCTACAAGTACGGGGTCGGCCAGCCCTACATGTATCCGCGCAACGATCTGAGCTATGCCGGCAACTTCCTGCGCATGATGTTCGGCACGCCCTGCGAGGACTACAAGGTCAACCCCGTGCTTGAGCGCGCGCTGGACCGCATCTTCATCCTGCACGCCGACCACGAGCAGAACGCCTCCACCTCCACCGTGCGCCTGTGCGGGTCCTCCGGCACCAACCCGTTTGCGGCGATTGCCGCCGGCGTGGCCTGCCTGTGGGGCCCGGCCCACGGCGGCGCCAACGAGGCCTGCCTGAACATGCTGGAAGAGATCCAGGCCAACGGCGGCGTCGCCAAGGTCGGCGAATTCATGGAGCAGGTCAAGGACAAGAATTCCGGCGTGCGCCTGATGGGGTTCGGCCACCGTGTCTACAAGAACTACGACCCGCGCGCCAAGCTGATGCAGGAAACCTGCAAGGAGGTGCTGCAGGAACTGGGCCTGGAAAACGACCCGCTGTTCAAGCTGGCCATGGCGCTGGAAAAGATCGCCCTGGAAGACGACTACTTCGTGCAGCGCAAGCTCTACCCGAACGTCGACTTCTACTCCGGCATCGTGCAGCGCGCCATCGGCATCCCGGTGAACCTGTTCACCGGCATCTTCGCCCTGGCCCGAACCGTGGGCTGGATCGCCCAGCTCAACGAGATGATCAGCGATCCCGAGTACAAGATCGGCCGCCCCCGCCAGCTCTTCACCGGCTCGCAGCGCCGCGACGTGCCCCCGCTGGCCAAGCGTTAAACTGCTTCGAACCGCAACCCGCCGCACGGCAACGTCGGCGGGTTTTTTCTTGCCTTAGCCATGAAGCAGATCACGACCGCCACCGAACTGCGCGCCCTGCAGGCCGTGAGCCCCGCCCAGCCCCACTGCACCTGCAGCGTCGGCCCCTGCGCCGGCTGGACCAGCCTCACCGAGGAGCGCTGGCCGGCCGCCCAGATGCTGGCCGTCGCCACACTGCGCGACCCCGAGCTCTACGAGCCAACCTTCGAAGAGCGCCACCCAAACGGCACGCGCTATGACTCACCGGACGCACCGGTAGCGCTGAAGTTCTTTCCCTACAACCGTTGCGAGCTCTACCGGTGCGACCGGTGCCAGCGCCAGTTGCTGCGCTACACCGAGTTTGGCGGTTACTACGTGGACCATCGGGTGCGCGAATTGGCGCCCGGCACTGGGATACTCGACTGAAGCCCCTGCTGGCAGCGTCCGCATAAAATGGCGGATTACCTGCCCACTTTTTGCGCGCAACAGCCATGGGACGCACCCTTTACGACAAGATCTGGGACGAGCACGTCGTCCACACCGAGGAAGACGGCACCGCCATCCTCTACATCGACCGTCACCTCGTGCATGAAGTGACCAGCCCGCAAGCCTTTGAGGGCTTGCGCCAGGCGGGCCGCAAGGTCTGGCGTGTCAGCTCCATCGTCGCCACGGCAGACCACAACACCCCCACCACCGGCTGGGAGCGTGGCTACGACGGCATTGCCGACCCGATCAGCAAGGAGCAGATCGTCACGCTGGACGCCAACATCAAGGAATACGGCGCGGCCGCCTTCTTCCCCTTCCTGTCCAAGCGCCAGGGCATCGTGCACGTGATCGGCCCCGAGAACGGCGCCACGCTGCCGGGCATGACCGTGGTCTGCGGTGACTCGCACACCTCTACCCATGGCGCCTTCGGCGCACTGGCGCACGGCATCGGCACCAGCGAGGTCGAGCACGTGATGGCCACGCAGACCCTGCTGGCCAAGAAGGCCAAGAACATGCTGGTCAAGGTCGAGGGCACCCTGGCCAAGGGTGTCACTGCCAAGGACATCGTGCTGGCCATCATCGGCAGGATCGGCACCGCCGGCGGAACCGGCTACACCATTGAGTTTGCTGGCTCTGCCATCCGTGGACTCTCGATGGAAGGCCGCATGACGGTCTGCAACATGGCGATCGAAGGCGGCGCGCGGGCCGGACTGGTGGCGGTGGACGAGAAGACCATCGACTACGTCAAGGGTCGCCCGCTGGCCCCCACCGGCGTCGAGTGGGACCAGGCGGTCGCCTATTGGAAGACCCTGCACTCCGACCCGGACGCCAAGTTCGACACCGTGGTCGAGCTGGACGCTGCCCAGATCCTGCCGCAGGTCACCTGGGGCACCTCGCCCGAGATGGTGCTGGGCATCGACGGGCGTGTACCCGACCCCGACAAGGAAAAGGATGCCGTCAAACGCGGTGCCATCGAGCGCGCACTCACCTATATGGCGCTGGAACCCGGCAAGCCGCTGGCCGACATCCATGTCGACAAGGTCTTCATCGGCTCGTGCACCAACAGCCGCATCGAGGACATGCGTGAAGCCGCAGCCGTCATCAAGAAGCTGGGCCAGAAGGTGGCGAAGAACGTGCGCCAGGCGCTGGTCGTGCCTGGCTCGGGCCTGGTCAAGGAACAGGCCGAGCGCGAAGGCCTGCACGAGATCTTCAAGGCCGCCGGTTTCGAGTGGCGCGAACCGGGTTGCTCCATGTGCCTGGCGATGAACGCCGACCGGCTGGAGCCGGGCGAGCGCTGCGCTTCCACCAGCAACCGCAACTTCGAGGGGCGCCAGGGCAACGGCGGCCGCACCCACCTGGTCAGCCCGGCCATGGCGGCCGCCGCGGCCATCCATGGCCACTTCGTCGACGTCCGGAAGTTCGCCTGAGGTTCAGCATGCAGAAATTCACCATCCACAAGGGCCTCGTGGCCCCCATGGACCGCGAGAACGTCGACACCGACGCCATCATCCCCAAGCAGTTCCTCAAGTCCATCCGCAAGACGGGCTTCGGCCCCAACCTGTTCGACGAGTGGCGCTACCTGGATCCGGGCTACCCGGGGCAGGACCCGGCCAGCCGCAAGCCGAATCCCGACTTCGTGCTGAACCAGCCGCGGTACCAGGGCGCCTCCATCCTGCTGGCACGCAAGAACTTCGGCTGTGGCTCCTCGCGCGAGCACGCGCCCTGGGCTATCGACCAGTATGGTTTTCGCGCCATCATCGCGCCCAGCTTTGCCGACATCTTCTTCAACAACTGCTTCAAGAACGGCCTGCTGCCCATCGTGCTGCCCGAGGCCACCGTGGCGCAGCTCTTCGACGAGTGCGCGGTCACGCCCGGCTATGCGCTGACCATCGATCTCGACCGCCAGCTGGTGGTCCGGCCCAATGGCGAAGGCATTCCCTTTGACGTGCAGCCCTTCCGCAAATACTGCCTGCTCAACGGCCTGGACGACATTGGCCTGACCCTGCGCCACAAGGACAAGATCGCCGCCTACGAGGCGCAGCGCCTGGCCCAGAAACCCTGGCTGGCGCACACGATGCTGGGTTAATACGCTCTCAATTCAATAGCACATACAAGATGAAGATTGCAGTTCTGCCGGGTGACGGCATCGGTACCGAAATCGTGGCCGAGGCCGTCAAGGTCCTCAAGGCGCTGGACCTCAAGTTCGAGATGGAGACCGCCCCTGTGGGCGGCGCCGCCTACGAAGCCGCCGGCCACCCCCTGCCCGACTCGACCCTGAACCTGGCCAAGGCCGCCGACGCCATCCTCTTCGGCGCCGTGGGCGACTGGAAGTACGACAAGCTCGATCGCCCGCTGCGCCCCGAGCAGGCCATCCTCGGCCTGCGCAAGCACCTCGGGCTGTTTGCCAACTTCCGTCCGGCCATCTGCTACGAGCAACTCACCCATGCTTCCAGCCTCAAGCCTGAACTCGTGGCGGGCCTGGACATTCTGATCGTGCGCGAACTCACGGGCGATATCTACTTCGGCCAGCCGCGCGGCCGCCGTGTCGCCACCGACGGCCACTTCCCTGGCGCCGAGGAAGCTTTCGACACCATGCGCTACAGCAAGCCGGAAATCGAGCGCATTGCCCACACCGCCTTCCAGGCCGCACGCAAGCGCAACAAGAAGGTCACCAGCGTGGACAAGGCCAACGTGCTGGAAACCTTCCAGTTCTGGAAAGACGTGGTCACCGAGGTGCACAAGGACTACCCAGACGTGGAGCTGAGCCACATGTACGTGGACAACGCCGCCATGCAGCTCGTCAAGGCGCCCAAGAGCTTCGACGTCATCGTCACCGGCAATATGTTCGGCGACATCTTGAGTGACGAAGCCTCCATGCTCACCGGCTCCATCGGCATGCTGCCCTCGGCCAGCCTGAACAGCCAGAACAAAGGCCTCTACGAGCCCAGCCACGGCAGCGCGCCGGACATCGCCGGCAAGGGCATTGCCAACCCGCTGGCTACAATACTGTCTGCTGCCATGATGCTCCGCTTCTCGCTCAACCAAGCCCAGGCTGCCGACCGTATCGAGTCGGCCGTCAAGAGCGTGCTTGCGTCCGGCCTGCGCACGGCAGACATCTGGTCGGAAGGCACGACCAAGGTGGGCACCCGCGAGATGGGCGACGCGGTGGTTGCCGCCATTACCAAAACCAAGGGCTGATACCAGCTCCGGTTCGTCACGCCCTCCCGGCTGGACGAGCCGGGCAAACCGAATCTGATTTGAAAGGGCATGTGATGAGCAAGGTAGGTAACGTCGTGGGTCTCGTCGGCTGGCGAGGCATGGTGGGTTCGGTCCTGATGGACCGCATGCAGGCCGAGGGCGACTTCGCCCTGATCGAGCCCGTGTTCTTCTCCACCTCCAACGCCGGCGGCAAGGCCCCGGCGATGGCGAAGAACGAGACCACCCTCAAGGATGCCAACAGCATCGAGGACCTCAAGAAGTGCGACATCGTCCTGACCTGCCAGGGCGGTGACTACACCAAGGAGGTCTATCCCAAGCTGCGTG
>JAJZUZ010000204.1 GCA_021845965.1 Pseudomonadota bacterium
CGGCGACCTCGGCGGCCAGCTTGGCTTCGTGCGTGGCCTTGTGCGCCAGCATCGGATTGCCGACGATGTCACCGATGGCGAAGATGTGCGGCACGTTGCTGCGCATCTGCGCATCCACCGCGATGTAGCCGCGCGCGTCCACCAGGACGCCGGCGGCCTCGGCGCCGATGCGCTGGCCATTGGGCACGCGGCCCACCGCCACCAGCACGCGGTCATACACCTCGCGCGCCGGTTTGGATTCGCCCTCGAACGCGACATGGATGCCGCCTTTCTTCGCCACGGCCTGCGCGACCCTGGTGCGCAGATGGATGCCGGCCAGGCGTTTGGCCAGCCGTTGCTGCAGCGGCTTGACCAGATCGGCATCGCAGCCCGGCATGAGCTGCTCGGCCAGCTCGACCACGGTCACCGCGCTGCCCAGCGCGGCGTACACGCAGGCCATCTCCAGGCCGATGATGCCGCCGCCGACCACCAGCAGCGAGGCGGGAATCTCGGCCAGCGCCAACGCATCGGTGGAATCCATCACCCGCGGGTCGTCCCACGGAAAGCCCGGCAGTTTCAGTGCCTGCGAACCGGCCGCGACGATCGCCTGCGCGAAGCGCACGCGCTTGCTGCCCTCGCCGGTCCGCACCTCCAGTTCGTGCGGGGAAACGAAGGTGCCGGTGCCCTGCAGCACACGTACCTTGCGCTGCTTGGCCATGCCGGCGAGGCCGCCGGTGAGCTTGCCCACCACGCCGTCCTTGAACGCACGCAGCTTGTCCAGATCGAGTTTGGGCGTGCCGAAGGTGAGGCCGTGCGCGGCCATGGCGGCGGTGGCATCGATGACCTCGGCGGTGTGCAGCAGCGCCTTGGACGGAATGCAGCCGACGTTGAGGCAGACGCCGCCCAGGCTGGCGTAACGCTCCACCAGCACCACGTCCATGCCCAGGTCGGCAGCGCGGAAGGCCGCGGTATAGCCGCCGGGACCGGCGCCCAGCACCAGCAGCGCACACTCGATGTCGGCGGCGCGGCCGGCGCCGGCCGCGGGCCCGGGCGCGGTCGTCGCGGCAACAGCCGGGGCCGGGGGGCCGGATGCCGCGATGGTGGCCTGCGGCGATGCGGGTACGGCTTTTCCACTGCCCGTCTCCGCCGCCTCGAGCAGCGCGATCACCGCGCCCTCCGACACCCTATCCCCCAGCTTCACCTGCAGCGCCTTCACCACTCCCGCCACCGGCGCCGGCACCTCCATCGTCGCCTTGTCCGATTCCAGCGTCACCAGCCCCTGGTCTTTCTTCACCACATCGCCAGGCTGCACCAGCAGCTCGATCACCGGCACGTCGTGGTAGTTGCCGATATCCGGCACCTTGGCTTCGATGGGCATGGGCATCGTGGACTCCTTGGACGGTTCGATACGAATTCAGCGCGCCGGCGGCAGCGCGTCGGACGGCAGCGGCACGTGCGGCACATCGCGCACGGCGTCGTTCTCGGCATAGGCCGGCGCGGACGGCTCGACCGCGGCGACGGGCGCCGCAGGCGCGGGCGCTGCCTCGCGGCCGGTCAGCCCAGCGATGGCCGCGCGCGCGGCCTCGCCTTCCAGGCCGAACCAGCTGCGCAGGCGCAGATCGCGCTGCGGCCAGGACAGCTCCAGCCCATGGCCCACCAGCGCGGTTTCCAGCGCCCAGTTGTAGGCTGCCAGTGCGCTGGACGGCCGCCGCGTGGCGTCGGCGTTCAGCCACACCACCAGCTCGAAGTTCAGCGTCGAGCTGCCGAAACCCACCAGCCACACCTGCGGGGCGCGCGGGCCTTCCATGCCGAGCGTGAACGGCACCGTGGCCGCGGCTTCCAGCGCGGCCTGCTTGACCAGCTCCTTGGACGAACCATAGGCCACGCCGAAGGGCACGCGCAGGCGCCGCGTGGCTTCCTGCAGCGTCCAGTTGATCAGGCGCCCGCTGACGAACTCGGAGTTCGGCACCAGGATGTCGACATCGTCGTTGGTGGTGATGCGCGTGGCGCGGATCTTGATGTCGCGCACGCTGCCGTGGACGCCCGAGGCCAGCTCGACGAAATCGCCCACTTTGAGGCTGCGGTCGAACAGCAGGATCAGCCCGGAGATGAAATTGTTGAAGATCGCCTGCAGACCGAAGCCCAGGCCGATGCCGAGACCGCCGGCGATCAGCGTCAGCTTGCTGACCGGGATGCCGGCCGCACCCAGCGCCAGCACCACGCCCAGCACCAGAATCGCGTAATGGCTGAGCCGCCCCAGCGTATACAGCGCGGCGGGGTTGGCGTGTGCGTAACGCGCGCCATAGCCGGCCAGCCCGCGCTGCACCAGCCACGAGGCCAGTTTGGACAACAGCAGGATCAGCAGTGCGGTCAGCAACATGCCGACGGTGAGGCTGTAGCCGCCCCGGCCCAGTCCGATCAGGCGCAAATCCAGCGCTCCGGTCAATTGCGACTGCACGGTGTGCAGCAGGGAACCAGGGGCCACCGCCTCGCTCATGCGCGCCGCGCGTTCACATCAACAGGCGGCGCAGATCACCCAGCGCGCGCGCCAGGAATGCCGTAAAGCGCGCCGCCGCCGCGCCGTCGATGATGCGGTGGTCGTAGCTCAGCGACAACGGCAGCAGCAGGCGCGGCTCGAAGGCGCTGCCGTTCCACACCGGCTGCAGCGAACTCTTGCTGACACCCAGGATGGCCACTTCGGGTGCGTTGATGATGGGCGTGAACGCGGTGCCGCCGATGCCGCCCAGCGAGCTGATCGAGAAGCAGCCGCCGGACATATCCGCCGGGGTGAGTTTTTTGTCGCGTGCCTTGGCCGAAATCGCAGCCAGCTCGCGCGCCAGCTCCAGCAGACCCTTGCGGTCGCAATCGCGGATCACCGGCACCACCAGACCGTCCGGCGTATCTACGGCGATGCCGATGTGGAAGTACTTCTTCAAGGTCAGCGTCTCGCCCTTGGCGTCCAGCGAAGCGTTGAAGGTGGGAAAGGCCTGCAGCGCGGCCACCGCCGCCTTGATCAGGAACACCAGCGGAGTGATCTTGAGGTCTTTCTGCTCGGCCGAGAGCTGCTTGCGGAAGGCCTCCATCCCGGTGATGTCGGCCACATCGTGCTGGGTGACGTGCGGAATCAGCGCCCAGTTGCGCGACAGGTTGGCGCCCGTGGCGCGCTTGATCTTGCTGAGCGGCTGCGTCTCGACCGGACCGAACTTGCCGAAGTCCACCTCCGGCCAGGGCAGCAGGTTCAAGCCCGTGCCGCCGCCCGCCGCACGCGCACCGCCACCGACCAGCGCCTGCTTGACGAAGGCCTGCACGTCCTCGCGCAGGATGCGCCCGCCCTTGCCGCCGCCTTTCACCTGCACCAGATCCACCCCCAGCTCGCGCGCGAACAAACGCACGGCCGGCGTGGCGTAAGGCACTTGCGCCGGCATCACCGCGCTGCTGTCGAAGCGCACTGGCGGCATGGCCGCCGGGCGGGCCGGCGCCGGCGCAGATTCCGCCTTGTCGTCTTGCCGCCCCGCGAGAGGAGCCTGTCCTGAGCTTGTCGAAGGGCCCTGTCCTGAGCCTGTCGAAGGAGCCTGTCCTGAGCCTGTCGAAGGAGCCTGTCCTGAGCCTGTCGAAGGGCCCTGTCCTGAGCCTGTCGAAGGGACCTGTCCCGAGCCTGCCGAAGGAACCTGTCCCGAACTTCCGGATGAGGGTTCGTCTACGCGCGCGCTTGCAACCTCAGCCCCCCCGATCCCCCTCCCGGCAGGAGTGGGCGATCGAGCAGCCTCCACGGCCTCGAGCAGCGCGATCACCGCGCCCTCCGACACCCTATCCCCCAGCTTCACCTGCAGCGCCTTCACCACTCCCGCCACCGGCGCCGGCACCTCCATCGTCGCCTTGTCCGATTCCAGCGTCACCA
>JAJZUZ010000205.1 GCA_021845965.1 Pseudomonadota bacterium
CCACCCCACGGTGCAGGGCTACCACCCCTATGACAAGATGGCCTGGCCCATCTACGAAGTGATTGCCGAGCACAAGATGCCGGCCATCTTCCACACTGGCCACAGCGGCATTGGGTCCGGCATGCGCTGCGGTGGCGGCCTGCGGCTGGAGTACAGCAACCCCATGCACCTGGACGACGTGGCGATCGATTTCCCCGACATGCAGATCGTCATGGCGCACCCGAGCTTCCCCTGGCAGGACGAGGCGCTGTCCGTGGCGACGCATAAGCCCAACGTCTGGATCGACCTCTCCGGCTGGAGCCCCAAGTACTTCCCGAAGCAGCTGGTGCAGTACGCCAACACCCTGCTGAAGGACCGCATCCTGTTCGGCTCGGATTACCCGCTGATCACGCCCGAGCGCTGGATGAAGGACTTCGAGGAGGCCGGCTTCAAGCCCGAGGTCATGCCCGGCATCCTGAAGGGCAACGCGGTGCGCCTGCTCGGCCTGGCCTGAGACCCGGGCGCGGCCTTGTCATGCCGCGCCTGACCTGCTAAGGTCTCCGGCTGTAGTCGGAGGCTTTCATGATCAGCAATTTCGAGCAGGTCCATAACTACTACGAGCGCCTGGTGTTCGAGGAGGTGCTGCGGCGCTCCTCTGGCTGGCCCGGCATGACGCCCGACCAGCTGGCCGACGTCGCCTGCGTGGCGCTGAACCGCCTGCCGGCGCGTTATGTGCGGCACGACGTGGACCTGATGTTCTACCTCACGGAACAGGAACGCAACGCCATCGAGCTGTCGCTGGAGGCGGCACTGGACTATGGCTTCCGGCTGGTGAGCGAGCGCTCCAGCCACGGCAAGCCCTGACTCGCCAGCCAGAAAAGAAAAGGCGGCCCGCAGGCCGCCTTTTTTCGTTGGTGCCGGCGGCAGCCGTGACTCAGGCCTTGCCCCAGACTTCCTGGGCCGTCTCCACCACCAGGCGCAGCTTGGCGCGCTGGTCTTCCACCGCGATGTCGTTGCCGTGCACGGTGCTGGAGAAGCCGCACTGGGGCGACAGGCAGAGCTGGTCCATGGAGACGTACTTGCTGGCCTCGTCGATACGGCGCTTGAGCTCGTCCTTGGACTCAAGCTTGCCGAACTTGGTGGTCACCAGACCCAGCACCACGATCTTGCCCGGGGCCAGGTAACGCAGGGGGCGGAAGTCGCCGCTGCGCTCGTCGTCGTACTCCAGGAAGTAGGCGTCGAGGTTCATTTCCTTCAGCAGCGCCTCGGCCACCGGCTCATAGTTGCCGGCGGCGGCGTGGGTGCTCTTGAAGTTGCCGCGGCACAGGTGCATGGCCAGCGTCATGCCGGCGGGTTTCTGCGCCACCACCTTGTTGATGAACTTGGCGTAGCGGTGCGGCAGTTCATTGGGGTCGTCGCCGCGCTGGCGGGCGGCTTCGCGCATCTTCTCGTCGCACAGGTAGGCCAGGTTGGTGTCGTCCATCTGCACGTAGGTGCAGCCGGCGGCGGCCAGCGAACGCAGCTCGTCGCCATAGGCCTGGGCCACGTCGTCGTAGAAACTGGGCTCCAGTTCCGGGTAGTGTTCCTTGCTGATGCCGGCGCGCCCGCCGCGGAAGTGCAGCATGGTGGGCGAGGGGATGGTCACCTTGGCCACGCTGCCGCGGCCCGGGGCGATCTGGCTCTTGAGGTATTCGAAGTCGGCGCGCTGGATGTCCTTGACGTGGCGCACCTTGTCGACCACGCGCATCACCGGCGGGGCCAGTTCCTTGGTGCCGTCCGGCTTGACGATGGTCACCGGCACGTCGGTCTTGACGCCGCCGATCTGCTCCAGGAAGTCGATATGGAAGTAGGTGCGGCGGAACTCGCCGTCGGTGATGCTCTGCAGGCCGACGTCTTCCTGGAACTTCACGATTTCCGTGATCGCCTTGTCTTCGACCTTGCGCAGCTGCTCGGCCGTGATCTCGCCCTTGGCCTTCTGCTCACGGGCTTCCAGCAGGTACTTGGGGCGCAGGAAACTGCCGACGTGGTCGGCGCGGAACGGTGGGGTGGTGCGGATGGTCATGGGCGTGCTCCTGCGATGGGTGGTCTATGAATCCGATTGTCGAGGCAATCGTTCAGGGTACGGATTGTGAACTATATGGTGTGAACTAATCGACGGTCTGCATGGTTTTGGCGCTGATATCTCGCTTTGATATATCAGTCATAACGAATTTGCTCCGATTTTCGAGCCCGTTCCACGCAAACTACGGCCGCTTTTCCGTCTTTGGCACGACGGCCACGAGGAGATGAATGATGAAGGCAATCCGTGATTTCGCCAAGGCCGGCGGTGCCGTCCTGCTGGGCCTGTCGGCCTTGTTCGGCCTGTCGGCCTCCGCCCAGGCCCAGGACATCGTGATCGGGCAGGTCGGCCCCTTCACCGGCCTGCCGGTGCCCGATGCGATCCAGATCAACCAGGGGGCCAAGGCCTACTTTGCGCAAGTCAACAAGGCGGGCGGAGTCAACGGGCGCAAGATCAGTTTCTTTGAGCTGGACGATACCTACAAGGCCGATGTCTTTGTCGCCAAGTTCGAGGAGGCCATGCAGCGCAAGCCGCTTGCGCTGATCTCTCCCGTCGGGTCGGCGTCTGCCAAGCGCATGCTGGATGACAAGCTGCTGGATAAGTACAACGTGTTGGTGATGAACCAGGTGCCCGGCGCGGATGCATTTCGCGAACCCGGGCATCCGCATCTCTTCCATGTCCGGACGGGCGACAAGGAGGAGCTCATCGAAATCGTGAAGCACGCCAAGACACTGGGCGTGCTCAAGCTTGGTGTGCTCTATCAGAACATCCCGATGGGCGCCTCCGGCATGAAAACCGTTGCCGATGAGGTGGCTCATCTGAAGGACATGCAGGTTCAAGGAGTCCAGGGCAGCATGGATCCCGCGCAGATGGAGAAGGCCGCCGCGGAGGTGGCCAAGATCGGCGCGCAGGGGTATATCGTCATTGGCGCACCGCCGTTCTCGGCTGGGGGCGTGGCGGCGCTTCGCAAGCTCGGTGTGTCGCAGTTCATCTTCCTGCTCACGGACACGTCCCCGGGTCTGGTCAAGAAGATGGCAGGCGTCGAGGCCGGGCGCGGCGTCGTCATCGCTCAGGTCTACCCGAATCCGAATGGGCGCGTGCGTCTGATCGTGCGGGAGTTCCAGGCCGCGATGAAGGCGGCGTTCCCTGACATCGAGACCTATGCTCCGTTTCAGTTCGAGGGTTACGTCTCGTCGCGCATCCTGGTGGAAGCGATGCGACGGGTGAAGGGGGAGATTTCGCCTGAGTCGGTGGCCAAGGCGCTGCGGGCCATGGGGGAACTGGATGTCGGCGGGTACCGCGTCGATTTCTCCAAGGGCAATGTTGGCGGTCAATACGTCGACATCGCCGTCATGGACCAGGACGGCAAGCTGCGCTACTGATCCGACGCTTGTACAGCGGTTTTTTGACACGGGGCCTGTGCGGCCCCGTGTTCGTTTATGCTTCAGATGGCTGCCGGTCTGATATTTCATTCTGCTATATCTATCAGTCCGAAATTGGACTTGCGGCAGGCCCGATTTGGGGCGAAAGTAACGCACCTTCGCGGACAGCGGTTGCGCCCAAGCGCGGCCGGTCGGGGTGCGTGGAGCGATAAAACTCATATACAGGAGTCTTCAATGAAAAAGCGTGTCTTCCTGAGCGCATCCGTGCTCGCGCTTGCAGCGGTTTCTTCGTCGGGCGTGCTGGCTGCCGAGCCGTTCAAGATCGGTCTGATCCTGCCCATGACCGGCCAGCAGGCCTCCACCGGCCGCCAGATCGAGGCTGCCGCCAAGCTCTACATGGCCCAGCACGGTGACATGGTCGCCGGCCGCAAGGTCGAACT
>JAJZUZ010000206.1 GCA_021845965.1 Pseudomonadota bacterium
TTGCCGCTGGTGCTGACATTCAGCATGACGTTGCCGCGCCCGTCGACCGGCTGCTGGTCCAGGGCGTCCTTCATCAGGGGGCCGATCTGGATGCCGCGCAAGTCGAGCTTCGCGGCCAGCCGCTGCGGCGCGCCCGCGCTGGCCGACAGCGCGCCGTTTACGCCGCCGCCATAGAGCACGGCGGTCAGCGCGTTGACTTCGGCCTTGCCGCCGGAGGCCTTGAGTTGCAGGCGGAGGTCGCGGGACTTGATGTTCATGATCTTCAGGCTGGACACCCTGAGCGTCCCGCGGGCGTCCAGCGCCTGCAGCGGTGAGAGGTCGATCACCGCCTCCGGGCCGGCCTGGCCGGCCTTGGTGGGCGCCGGCGCGGCAGTCGGCTCGCTCTTGGGCAGGTAGCGGTCGGCATCGAGCTCACCCACGGCCAGGTCGAAATCGATCGCCGGATGGGCAAAGTTCTTCACGCCGGCCTTGAGCGCCAGCGTCGTGCTGTCGAGCTGGCCGTCCAGGGCCACGCGGGCGGTCTCCTGCGCGAGGTCGGCCGTGGCCTGCCCGCCGGCCTTGAAGGCCAGCGCGCCGCCAGCGGGGTTGGGGGCGGAGGCTTCCAGGCGCAGGCCCTTGAACTCGTAACGCTGCGCAGCCAGGTCGCCCTGCACGGCCGTGCTGAGCCTGGTACCCAGCGCGCGTCCGTCCAGGGTGACAGCGGCGTCCAGCGTCAGCTCGGCGGCCTGCAGGGCCTGGGGCGAGGCTTCGAAGGCGGGCGAGGCCAGCTTGAGCTGCAGATCCCGCAGGCTGGCGGCGCGGCCATTGATGCTGGCGCTCAAGCCGTCGAGCCGCAGCTTGCGCTGCGGCAAGTCGGGTGTGAAGCCGCTGGCCACGGCCAGCTTGAGCGCCAGCTGCGGATTCTCGCCCGCGACTTCGGCGCGGAAATCGAGCTCGCTCTTCTTGCCGTCGGCGATGGGACCGGTGCTGAAGCTGAGATTGGAGACGGCCACGTGGCGGTGGGCCGCCTCGTCGCGGTAGTCGATGCTGGCCTTGGTCAGCGCGATGCCGCCGACGTCCAGCGCGGGCATGGCCGCCGGTTTTTCCGTCTTCGGTGCCGCGGTCCCTGGCGCGGCCGCTTCCTTGGGTAGCAGGTCGTCGAAGTTGTAGTGCCCCTGCCGATCGCGCACCAGCTTGAGGGTCAGGCCGTCGACATGCACGCGGTCCACCACCACCTGGCGCGAGAACAGGGGCAACAGGGCCACAGAAACCTGCATCTGGCGTGCCGCAGCGAAGACCTGTTCGCTGCGTGGTTCCGAGAGCGAGAGCTGCCCGAGATCGGCGCCGATACGCGGGAAGAAGGTGAGCCGGATGTCACCGGGAATGGCAAGGGTGCGCCCGGTCTGCTCCTTCACCAGCTTGACCAGTTCGGGCTTGTAGTCGTTGGGGTTGAAGGTGGCGGCGACAAAGCCGATCACGGCCAGCACCAGCACGAGCAGGGCGGCAACCGCAATCAGCAGGTATTTGAGGGTCTTTTTCATGAGCAGCCTCGCAGCAGACGGGAGAGCTTGCGAGGATAACGCAGCGCCGGCGACGGCGGCGTGTCAGGCGTCGCGCGCGAGCCGGCCGGCCAGTTCGCTGAGCGCCGCGTAGGCGGCGCCGGCCTGGGCGTTCCACTGCGTCACGGCCTGGCCCTGGCGCTGCACCAGGGCCAGGTCGCCGCGCGCGGCCGGACCGGTCAGCGCCCCGGCCGGACCCAACGCCACGATGTTGTCGACCGCGTTGCGCAGCAGGCTGGCGCGCAGCTCGGGCAGCAGCGCGGGCGGCACGCCGCTGTGCAGCCACAGGGATTCGGCCGTGGCCTGCAGCACGGGCAGGAAGTTGGTCGCGAAGACCGCCGCCGCGTGGTAGAGCAGCTTGTGCTGCGCCGCGACGGTGAAGCAGCGCGCGCCGATGGCGTTCAGCAGGGGTTGCAACGCGGTGACCGCCGCCGCGTCGCCTTCCAGGGCGCAGGGCGTGCCGGCAAACTGCTCGACAGCGCTGGCCGGCGTGGCGAAGCTCAGGATGCAGTGCGCACTGGCAATGCGCCAGCCGGCGGCTTGCAGCGGGGCCAGTTCCGCGGCCGCCAGCGCGCCGCTGGCATGGAAGGCGAGGGCCGGCGGCGCAGCGCGCCGGGCGGCGGCGAGCGCCGCCGCGCTGGCGGCAATCTGCCGGTCCGGCACGGCGAGGAACCAGCAATCGGCCGCGCGCATGTTCTCCAGCGCGTCGACTGCGCGCCCGGCGCCGATGAACTGCACCGCAGCCTCGGCGCTGGCAGATGCGGTGGTCAGCACGTCCTGCACCTGCAGCACGCCTTGCGACTGCCACAGGCGGCCCAGTGTCCGGCCGACGCGGCCGGCACCGAGCAGGTTCAGCGTCGGCAACCGCGCCATGGTGCGTTCACACCAGGCCGAACCAGCCCAGCAGCGCGCCGGCGCCCAGCAGCCACAGCAGGTGCAGGCGGGTGCGCCAGACGATGAGGGCGCTGGCCACGGTAAGCAGCCACAGGGGCCAGTCGCGCGCCGGGTCGCCATGCGCGCTGGCCAGGATCCAGCCGGTGGCGATCAGCAGGGCGATGACGATGGGTGCCATGCCCTGCTTGAAGGCGCGTACCGCGCGCAGGTCGCGGTTCTCGTGCCCCCAGCGCGAGGCGAGGTAGGTGAGGGTGGAGCTGGGCAGCATGATGCCCAGCATGGACACCAGCACGCCGAGCAGGGCATGCCACAGGCCGCCGGCGTTGAGGCCGACATTCCAGCCCATCAGCGCGACGAAGAGCACATTGGGGCCGGGGGCGGCCTGGGCGATGGCAATCGACGCATTGAACTGGCCGTCGCTCAGCCAGCCGTGCTCGTCCACCAGGTAGCGGTGCATGTCCGGCGCCGTGGTGATGGCGCCCCCGACGGCCAGCAGCGAAAGCGACAGGAAATGGGTGAACAGCTGCAGCCAGTCGGCGGCACCGAATTGCAGCACCAGGTTCATGCCTTGAGCTTCCGGTAAGTGAGGCTGCAGGCGACGGCGCCCAGGCCCAGCAGCACGTAGGCGAGCGGCCAGCGCAGGATGGCCACGGCCAGAAAGCACAGCGCGCCGAAGGCCACGCAGGTGCCCATGCCCAGGGCGTTCTTCTTCAGGGCCGGGAAGAGCTTGAGCCCGACGGCCACGATCAGGCCGGCCGCGACGGCGCCCATGCCGCGCAGCGCGCCCACCACGCCCGGGTGGCTGGCGTACCGGGCATAGACCAGCGCGATCAGCAGCAGGATGAGCAGCGGCGCCAGCAGCATGCCGGCCAGGGCGGCCAGGGCGCCGCGCAGGCCGAAGTGGCGGCCGCCGATCATGATGCACAGGTTGATGATGTTGGGGCCGGGCATGATCTGCGCCACGGCCCATTCCTCGACGAACTCCTCGTTCGTCATCCAGCGCTTGCGCTCCACCAGTTCCCGCTGCGCCACCGCCAGCACGCCGCCAAAACCCTGCAGGGCCAGCACGGTGAAGGAAACGAAGAGATCGCTGCAGGATTTTGGGTGGGAGCGGGCTTCGTCAAGGGCGGCAGTCATGGTTGGATTATCAGGCTTGGCGGGTCTGTCCGCTGCGCGACAGACAGGCTGGCGCGCAGGCCCGCACCATGCGCCATGACCTCTGCTCCCCGACTGGTGCTGGACCGGCTTGCCTTTCCCGAATCGCCGCGCTGGCACGACGGCGCCCTGTGGTTTTCCGACTTCTACACCCATCAGGTTCAGCGTCTCACCCCGGACGGGCGCTGCGAGACGGTGGCGAACGTGCCCGGGCAGCCCTCGGGACTGGGCTGGCTGCCCGACGGCCGGTTGCTGATCGTGTCGATGACGGA
>JAJZUZ010000025.1 GCA_021845965.1 Pseudomonadota bacterium
CAGCCCGGCTGCCGCAGACGCAAGCGTTCCGTTTGAATGGCAATTTGCCGGTCAGGAGGCGTGTTTTGAAGGTCTTGAAGCTGTCGGCCCAGGGGCTGCCCCAGTCGTGGATATCGCTCGAGGAGGCCGTGCTGCACTACGCCGCCGACGAGGTGCGCTGGGAAGTCGGGCGGGAAATCGCCGTGTTCCATGGCGGGCACAACGCCATCACGGGCGAGCAGTCCATCATCGCGATCAACAGCATCATCGGCACCAAGGGGGTGCCCAGCATCAACCCCTTCGACCTGCGCCCCAGCCTGACCAACAGCAAGCTGTTCGCACGCGATCGCAACATTTGCGCCTACTGCGGTGACCATCTCCACGAAACCGAGCTCACCCGTGAGCACATCATCCCCTTCGCCCAGAACGGGCAGGATCACTGGATGAACGTGGTCACCGCCTGCCGCGCCTGCAACCATCGCAAGAGCAGCCGCACGCCCGAGCAAGCCGGCATGCCCCTGCTGTACGCGCCCTACGTGCCCAGCCTGTGGGAAGACTTCATCCTGCGCAACCGGCGCATCCTGGCCGACCAGATGGAGTTCCTGATGGCGCATGTACCGCGTTCGTCGCGGCTGTTGATCAACTAGGTCAGCGGACCCTGAAGCGGTGGAGAGGGCCTGTTCACACCTGAGAAATCAGCGTGAACAGACCCTGACTGAGTACACTCTGCGCCCATGCAGCCCCCGCGCCGATTGCGTGTCCTGGTGACGGACGATGATCCGATTCAGCTGCGCATTGCGGCGCGGCTGCTGCGCGAGCTGGGCCATTCCGGCGCGCTGGCCAACAATGGGCAGATCGCGCTCGACATGCTCGATCGTCTGCCGTTTGACGTCATGCTGCTGGACCTGAACATGCCGGTGCTCGACGGCCTGGGCACGCTGGCGGGCCTGCGCGGGCGCCAGGCCCGCGGCAAGCCGGCGCTGCCGGTGGTCCTGATCAGCGGCAACGACCTGACGCCGAACTGGTCCTACTACCGCGATGCCGGCGCCACGGATCACCTGACCAAACCGCTGGACATCGACGCACTGGCCGCGGTGTTGCTGCGCCTGTGAGACCGCCATGACGCTGCAGAGCGCCGTTCGCCGCTATTTGCTGGTCGCCGCGGCGCTGTTCGTTGCGGGGCTGCTGGGACTGGGCTATGGCCTGATCGGCGGGACGGTGGGGCCTTGGCTGGATCGCGATGCCCTGATCGCGGCCAGCGCCTGCCTGCTGGTGGCGGGCGGCTGGCAACTCTGGACCCTGGCCGTCACCCAGCTCCGCGCCGACCGGCAGTCCAGCCAGCTGGCCAGCGAGCTGGAGATGATGGCGGCGGTGGCGCAAAGCACGGGCAGTCCGGTCATCGTCAGCGACGCGCAGCACCACGTCATCTGGTGCAACGAAGCCTTTGCGCGCGTGACCGGCTACCGGCTCGATGAAGTGCGTGGCCGGCAGCCCGGCCCACTGCTGCGCTCGCCCCACGCCGACCCGGCGACCGTCGCGCGGCTGGAGGAGGCCATGCGCAACTTTACCGGCCTGGACATCGAAATCCTGCATCGCTACCGCGACGGCCAGGATCGCTGGGTGCGTATGTTGCTGTCGCCCTGGTATCACAGCGAGACCGGGCGGGCGACCGGCTTCGTGGCCGTGCTGGTCAATATCGATGAGCAGGTCCTCACGCGCAGCGCACTGCGCAATGCCCTGCGCGACAACGAAGCGCTGATGCACACGCTCAACGAGCACACCATCGTCTCGGAGACCGACCGCCAGGGCATCATCACACGCGTCAACCGCAAGTTTGCCGAGATCAGCGGCTACAGCGAAGCCGAACTGGTGGGCAGCCATCACCGCATCGTCAATTCGCGCTTTCATCCGGCGGACTTCTGGGCTCGCATGTGGACCAGCATCAGCCGCGGCGAGCCCTGGAGCGACGAGATCTGCAATCGAGCCAAGGATGGGCGGCTGTACTGGGTGCACAGCCTGATCGTGCCCTTCATGGGCAGCGACGGGCAGATCGAAAGGTACATCTCCATCCGCCTCGATATCACGGCGCGCAAGCAGGCCGAGGTACAGCTGCGCATGAGCGAGGAACTGCTGGCGCGCACCAGCCGCATCGCCGGCGTGGGCGGCTGGCACGCCGATCTGCGCAGCCACGGCCTGCACCTGTCGGAGGCCTGCCGCGAGATCCTGGGCATCCACACCCATCACGACGCCGTGCTGGAGGACCTGTGGCGCAATTTCGAGCCCGCTTCGCAGGAGCAGGCGCGCGAGCAGTTGCAGGCCATGGCACGGCTGGAGCTGCTGTCGGTCGATCTGGTGGCGCGCGTGCAGGGCGGTCGTGCCGGGCAGGTGCAGTGGGTTCGGCTGGTGGCCGAGATGGACTGGCACGGCGCGGAGTCGGAGCGCATGATCGGCACCGTGCAGGACATCAGCGTGCAGACGCGCAACCAGCAGCGCATCGAGGAAGAACAACGCATCCTGCGCGGCGCCATCGATGCCCTGGGTGAGGCCTTCGTGCTGTTCGATCCTGACGATCGGCTGGTCTACTGCAATGACCGCTATCGCGAGCTCTATGCACCCGTCAAGGAAGAGATCTATGTCGGCGCCTTCTACGAAAACATCGTGCGGGCCGCGACTCGCCTCGCCATTTTCCGGGAGTCGAAGGGGCGGGAGGAGACCTGGGTAGACAACGCGCTCGCGCAGCACCTGAAGCCCTATGCCGACCGTGTGGTCGAGATGAGCGACGGCCGGTGGTTGCGGATCATCGAGGGACGCACGGCCGACAACTACCACGTGGGCTTCCGGCTCGATGTCACGGAACTGCAGCGCGCACGGCTGGCCGCAGACGCCGCGGCGCACAGCAAGGGCCAGTTCCTGGCCAATATGAGCCATGAGATCCGCACGCCGATCAACGCCATCATGGGCCTGCTGCAGCTGCTGAGCTACACACCGCTGCAGGCGGAGCAGGGCGAGCTGGTGCGCAAGGCGCAGACGGCCTCCCGCTCCCTGCTGGACATCCTCAATGACATTCTGGACTACTCCAAGGTCGAGGCCGGCAAGATGGAGCTGCACGCCGAGACGTTCGCCCTGCGCGAGCTATTGGGCGACTTGACGGTGATCCTCTCGGGCGCTCTGGGTGAGAAGCCGCTGGATTTTTCCTGTGACCTCGATCCCCGCATTCCGCCGGTGCTGGTGGGCGATTCGCTTCGGCTCAAGCAGGTGCTGATCAACCTCGGTGGCAATGCCATCAAGTTCACCGCGAACGGCCACGTACGGGTCGCCGTCGCGCTCAGGCAGGCCGTGACGGGGCGGGTGCGCCTGCGCTTCAGTGTGGAAGACACGGGGATCGGCATCACCGCTGCGCAGCAACGCCAGATCTTCAACGGGTTTTCCCAGGCCGAGGCCTCGATCGCACGCCGCTTTGGAGGCACCGGCCTGGGGCTGGCCATCAGCGGCAGGCTGGTGGCGCTGATGGGCGGCGAACTCAAGGTTGAGAGCGTGCCTGGCCAGGGCAGTGTCTTTTCGTTCGAGATCGATCTGCCGGTGGCGACCGGCGAGGCTGCCCTGCCACCGCCGGTTCTCGCGCCGCCCGGCGCTTCGGGACCGCGCCTGCAGGGGCTGCGTCTGCTGCTGGCCGAGGACAACCGCCTCAACCAGGAAGTGGCCCGGGCCATGCTCGAACGCGAGGGCGCGACGGTCGTCCTGGCGGAAAACGGACAGCAGGCGATCGAGACGCTCACATCGGAGCCCGACGGCTATGACCTGGTGCTGATGGACGTGCAGATGCCGGAAGTGGATGGTCTGCAGGCGACCCGAACGATACGCCAGACCTTGATGCTGCGCGACCTGCCGGTACTCGCCATGACGGCCAATGCCATGGAGTCGGACCGGCAGCAGTGCCTGGCGGCTGGCATGAATGCGCACATCGGCAAGCCCTTTGCCATCGATGAACTGGTGGCGCTCATCCTGCTGCACACCGGGCGTGCCGCGCCGGCACCGGCGTCGACGCCGGTGGCCACCGCACGCAGCAAGCCGGCCGAGGTGCTGGAGGATGAGGCGACGTTGCGCCGCCTCGGTGGCGAGCTTGCGCTCCTGCGTCGCCTGCGTGCCAGCCTGTTGCCAGCCGCGGACGAATTGCGGCAACACGCCCGCCAGGCCCTGGAAGCGGGCGATCGGGTGGCAGCTGCCGGCATGCTGCACCAGCTCAAAGGCAGTGCCGCCGCGGTGGGCGCCGAGGTGCTGGCGCAGGCTTGTGCCGAGGCGGAGCGGCGCCTGCGGGGCGAAGTGGGTGGCGCCGGCGACGACGCGGAGGCGCTGTCCGTCGTCGATGCGGCCGCCGGACGTACCCGTGCAGTGCTGACCGTCTGGCTGGATGCACTTCCTCCTGTGCGCGAGGCGTCATCCATCCCGGCGGGGCCCTTGCCCGAGATGCTGAAGGCCGACCTGCATCGCCTCAAGTCATTGCTGGCGCTGGCCGATATGGAAGCTGTCGAGCTGTACGAGCGCCTGCTCGCGCTTGAACCGCGGCTGGCGGCGCAGGACTTTGCCCGTTTCAATAACCTGATGGAGCAGATGGACTTGCCGGCGGCGGCGCACGAGCTTGGGGGCGTGCTTCAGGGGCCGGATGAGACGCTCTAGAAGCGCGGAAATGCACCGGATTCCGGGGCGCTGACGGCTTGACAAAACACCCGCGAGGCTGAGAATCAATCTCAGTTTCAGTCTCGGCCGGAAGGCAATGGCTGGCTGTTGTTGCGGATCAATCCACCCAAACACGAACCCATGCGCAAGAACCTACCGGTCACCCAGAACGGCTATGACTTCCCGTCTGACCAGACTCTGATCTCGGTGACGGACCTCAAGGGCCGCATCACCTACTGCAACACCAATTTCATCTCTGTCAGCGGCTTCTCGCGCGAGGAGCTCATGGGGCAGCCGCACAATCTCGTGCGCCACCCCGACATGCCGGAGGAAGCTTTCCGCGACCTGTGGGCCACCATCGAGGGTGGCCTGCCGTGGACCGGCCTGGTGAAGAACCGGCGCAAGAACGGCGACTACTACTGGGTGCGCGCCAATGCCACGCCCATGCGCAGCGGTGACCGCATCGTCGGTTACCTCTCGGTCCGTACCAAACCCAGTGAGCCCGAGGTACAGGCCGCGGAGACGCTCTACGCCACCATGAACGCCGAGGCCCAGAGCGGCCGCGTCGTGCACCGGCTGCATCATGGTGAAGTGCGGCGCACCGATCTTCTGGGGCGTGTGTTCCATGCCCTGCGCCCCGGCTTGCGCAGCCAGTTGGTATTGCTCAGCATCTGGGCGGCAGCCGGCCCGTTTGCCGCGGCACAGTTCGACGCGCCTCACTGGGGGATTGCCCTGGCGACGGCGTTCACCGTGGTGTCGGGGGCGCTGCTGGCCATGCGCCTGACGCTCAAGCCCTTGCATGATGTGATCCAGACGGCCAATCTGATCGCCAGCGGCGACTTGACCAGCTTCGTGACCGTCGATGGCAAGGACGAGATCCGCCAGTTGCAGCTGGCGCTGGCGCAGCTGGTCGTGTCGGTGCGTACCGTTGTGCGCGATGTGCGGCACGAGGTTGCCAACCTGCGTGGCGCCACACAGGAGATCGCGGCCGGCAACCAGGACATGTCCGGCCGCACCGAATCGCAGGCCACCAACCTGGAGCAGACCGCGTCGTCGATGGAGGAGATCAACGGCACCACGCAGCAGACCACACAACTCGCGCGCGATGGCGCCGGCACGGCGCGCGAGACCTCCGGCGTGGCACGGCGCAGCCATGAGGCGGTGCTGGCCGTGGCGCAGACCATGCAGGAAATCTCCGACTCGTCGCGCCGCATCGGCGACATCATCCAGGTGATCGAAGGCGTGGCGTTCCAGACCAATATCCTGGCCCTCAATGCCGCCGTGGAAGCGGCGCGCGCCGGCGAGCAGGGGCGCGGCTTTGCCGTGGTGGCCGCCGAAGTGCGGGCGCTGGCGCAGCGCACCACGGCCGCAGCCAAGGAGATCCGCGACCTGATCGAGGAGTCACGCGGCCGGGTCGACGCCGGCACCGCGCGCACGGCCGAAGCGCGCGCGCGCATGGACGAGGCCATGGCGTCGGTCGAGAAGGTGGCGACGGTGCTGGAGAACATCGCCCATGCGACCAGCGAACAATCCACCGGCGTGGCCCGCGTCAGCACCGCCCTGGTCGACCTGGACGGGATCACGCAGCAGAACGCGGCCATGGTGGAGGAGCTGGCGGCGGCGGCGCAGTCGCTCAACAGCCAGGTGGAACAGGTGCACAGCTCGATCCGCGTCTTCCGCCTGACCGATCGCGACACGACGCTGGCCGAGGTCGACGCCGTGGCGCTGCGCAAGGAGAGCAAGGAGGCGCACGCTGGCTCCGGCATCGACTATCAGGAGGTGCTGCAATCGCACCAGAAGTACATGGTGGACCTGCGCAACGCCGTTCTGCGCAAACTCACGCTGGAGGTCGACCGCTTCCGGCGCGACGACTGCTGTGATGTGGGCGAGTGGATTGCCGGTGCCGGTGGCCAGCGCTATGGGCACGCGCCGGCATTCCGCGAACTGGTGCAACACCATCACGCGCTGCACCAGGAGCTGGGCCGGGCGGCCGAGGCCATCAACCAGAAGCGCATGGACGACGCCTCACGCCTGCTGGAGTCGGGCCAGAGCGTGCACCATGCTTCGCGCGCCATGATGGCCGCGCTCAAGGCGCTGCAAGGCCAGCGCTAGGGAGCCGAGCAGGGCCGGCGGTGGCCCTGCCTCCTCAGGCGAACACGCCGGCGCTGTCCTGCATGCGCGCGGCGACTTCGCCCAGCTGGTGCAGGCTGTCGCCAAATGTCATCTCCAGCTGGGTGAGCTTCTTGAAGTAGTGGCTGACGATGTATTCGTCGGTCACGCCGATGCCGCCGTGCAGCTGGACCGCCTGCTGGCCCACGAAGCGCATGGACTGGCCGAGCTGGTACTTGGCGCGCGCCAGCGCGCGGCGGCGCTCGTCGGCCGGCGCGTTGAGCTTGAGGCTGGCGTAGTAGCTCATGGAACGCGCCAGTTCGAGCTGCATTTTCATGTCGGCGGCGCGGTGGCGCAGGGCCTGGAAACTGCCGATGGCCACGCCAAACTGCTTGCGCGTGTTCAGGTACTCCAGCGTCACGGCCAGGGTCTGGTCCATCACGCCCACGGCTTCGGCGCACACGGCGGCGATGCCGATGTCCACCGCATGTTCGAGCGCGCTCAGACCGTCGGCGGTCACCCGTTGCGCAGGCGCCTGGTTCAGCACCACATCGGCGGCGCGACCGCCGTCCTGGGTGCCGTAGCCACGCGTGCTCACGCCGCTGGCGTTGCGCTCCACCAGGAACAGGGCCAGCTTGCCGCCGGCCATGGCGGGCACGAGGAAGGCGTCGGCCTGGTCGCCGGCGGGCACCATGTTCTTGGTGCCGCTCACGGTCCAGCCGCTGCCAGCCTTGGCGGCGCTGGCCTCACACTCCTGGAGGCGGTAGCGCGCCTTGCGCTCCTGCTGGGCCAGTACCACCAGCGCTTCGCCGCTGGCGATCTTCGGCAGCCACGCGCCCTTGAGTTCGGCGCCGGCATAACCCGACAGTACAGCGCCGGCGATGAGGCTCTGCGCCAGCGGTTCGATCACGATGCCGCGGCCCAGCTCTTCCATCACCACCATGCCCTCGATGGGACCCATGCCCAGGCCACCTTCGTCCTCGGGGATGTAGAGGCCGCACAGGCCGAGTTCGGTGAGTTCCTCCCAGGCCCTGCGCGAAAAGCCGGGTGTGCCTTCCTTGCCGGCCTCAATGCCACGGCGGCGCTCGAAGCCGTAGCCTTTTTCCACCCACTTGTGTACGGCGTCACGCAGTTGCTGCTGGTCGTCGCTGAAATCGAAATCCATGTTCTGTCTCCTGGTGCGTCAGCCGAGAATCGTCTGGGCCACGATATTGCGTTGCACTTCGTTGCTGCCGCCGTAGATGGTGGTTTTGCGCATGTTGAAATAGGTCGAGGCCAGCGGGGCATTGGCGACGATGCCGCCGGGGAAATTGCCTTGCCAGCCGGCCTCCATGGCCTCGCGGATCAGGGGCAGGGCGTAGGGGCCGGCGGCCAGCATCATGAGCTCGCTGTAGCGCTGCTGGATCTCGCTGCCGCGGATCTTGAGCAGGCCGGCGATATCCAGCGAATTCTTGCCGGACTTCTCGGCCGACAGCACACGCAGCACCAGCATCTCCAGTGCCACCACGTCCACCTCCAGCTTGGCGATCTCGTCGCGGAAGCGCACGTCGTCGTAGACGCCTTCGGCCCTGGCGATGCGTTTCAGGCGCTCCAGCTCGCGCTTGGCGCGGTTCACGTCGGCGATGTTGGTGCGCTCGTGGCTGAGCAGGTGCTTGGCATAGGTCCAGCCCTTGTTCTCCTCGCCGATCAGGTTCTCGGCCGGCACTTCCACGTTGTCGAAGAAGACCTCGTTGACCTCGCACTCGCCGTCAAGCAGGCGGATCGGGCGCACCGTCACGCCGGGCGACTTCATGTCGATCAGCAGGAAGGAGATGCCGGTCTGCGGCTTGCCCTCGTTGCTGGTGCGCACCAGGCAGAAGATCCACTCGCCGTACTGGCCCAGCGTGGTCCAGGTCTTCTGGCCGTTCACGATGTACTTGTCACCCTGGCGCTCGGCGCGGGTCTTCACGGACGCCAGGTCCGAGCCCGAGCCCGGCTCGCTGTAGCCCTGGCTCCACCAGACTTCCCCGCTGGCGATGCCGGGCAGGAAGCGCTTTTGCTGCTCCGGGCTGCCGAAGGCCATGATGACCGGCGCCACCATCACGGGGCCGAAGGGAATGACGCGCGGCGCACCGGCCAGCGCGCACTCTTCCTCGAACAGGTGTTTCTGCACCGCGTTCCAGCCCGGGCCGCCGAACTCCTTGGGCCAGCCCCAACCCAGCCAGCCCTTCTTGCCCAGAATCCTGGCCCAGCGCTGGTGATCGTCGCGGGTCAGGTGCAGGGCGTTGTGCACCTTGTGCGAAATGTCGGCCGGCAGGTTCGCGCGCACCCAGGTGCGGATCTCTTCGCGGAATTGCTGTTCTTCAGGGGTGAATGCCAAATCCATAGCTGTCTCCAGTAGGGCCCCGGGGGCCATCCGGTGAATTTAAGCACGGGCGTTCGCAAACCACTGTCCAAACCGCGACAAACGGGATAATCCGCTCCATCCCATGAAAAATATCGTCATCCTGATCTCCGGCGGCGGCTCCAATATGGCCGCCATCGTCAAGGCGGCCGAGCGCGAGCATTGGCAAGACCAATACGGTGCCCGCGTGGCCGCCGTGCTGAGCAACAAGGCCGATGCCAAGGGCCTGGTCTTTGCGAGGGAGCGGGGCATTGCCACTGCCGTGCTCGATCACAAGGCCTATGACAGCCGCGAGGCTTTCGACGCCGCCATGATCACCGCGATCGATGCGCACCAGCCCACGCTGGTGGTGCTGGCCGGCTTCATGCGCATCCTGACCCCCGGTTTTGTCGCGCATTACGCCGGCCGCCTGCTCAACATCCATCCCTCGCTGCTGCCGGCCTTTCCGGGCCTGCACACGCACCGCCGTGCCATCGAGGCCGGCTGCAAGTTCGCCGGGGCCACCGTGCACCAGGTGACAGCCGAGCTGGACCACGGCCCCATCCTGGCCCAGGCCGTGGTGCCCGTGCTTCCGGATGACGACGAGCACACGCTGGCCGCGCGCGTGCTGACGCAGGAGCATCAGATCTATCCGCGCGCGATCTCGGAGCTGCTAAGGCGCCTCTGACGCCTCGCCCATCCAGGCGAAACGCGGCTGGCGCACGCCTTCGATTACCACCTCCTCGTTGAACATGGCGGCTGGCCGCACCCACAGGCCGCGCTCACCGTACAGGGCGCGGTACAGGGTCATCGCCTCCAGGCTCTCGCTGTGGCGTACCGTGTCGATGACTTCGTACAGCATGCCCTTGTAGTGGCGGTACAGGCCGGGCCGGGTCTCGATCAACGGGGGGAGGTTTTCATGGCTCATGGGAAAATCTTAACCATGCATCCCCAAACACTGCTGGACCTGTGCACCGACCTGGTCCGGCTCACCCTCAAGTTCGACCACCCGGCCGACGCCATCGTCTCGCGCTTCTTCCGCGACCACCGCGGGCTCGGGCCGCGTGAGCGCGCCACGCTGGCCGAGACGGTCTACACCGTGTTGCGGCAGAAGCTGCTGTTCGAAAAGCTCGCCCTGTCGGGCAGCGGCCCCAAGGAGCGCCGACTGGCCATCCTCGGGTTCCACGGCTCGCGCGATTTTCTCAAGAGCGTCCTGAGCGAGCAGGAAAAGCAGTGGCTGGACCAGTGTGACAAGGTCCGACCTGAAGAGCTGCTGGAACTGCACCGCCACAACCTGCCCGAGTGGCTGGTGCAACCGCTGAAGGAGCAGCTGGGCGAGGGCTTCTGGCCGCTCGTGGAGAGCCTGAATCAGGGCGCCGGCCTGGACCTGCGTGTCAACACGCCGCTGGCCAAGCGTGAGGCCATCCAGAAAGAGTTGGCCCAGGCTGGCATCAAGTCCGTGCCAACACCGTATTCGCCCTGGGGGCTGCGCGTGGACGGCAAGCCGGCGCTGAACAAGCTGGACGCGTTCACCCGCGGCGCCATCGAAGTGCAGGACGAGGGCTCGCAACTGCTGGCCCTGCTGCTGGAGGCCAAGCGCGGCGAGATGGTGGTGGATTTCTGCGCCGGTGCCGGCGGCAAGACCCTGGCCATCGGTGCGGCCATGCGCGGTACCGGGCGCCTCTATGCTTTTGATACGTCCGCCCATCGCCTGGAGGCACTCAAGCCGCGGCTGGCGCGCAGCGGCCTGTCCAATGTGCACCCGGCAGCCATCGCCCACGAGCGTGACGAGCGCATCAAGCGCCTGGCGGGGAAGATCGACCGCGTGCTGGTCGACGCCCCCTGCTCCGGCCTGGGCACGCTGCGGCGCAACCCGGACCTGAAATGGCGCCAGACGCTGCAGGCGGTGGAAGAAATGACGGTGAAACAGGCCGCCATCCTGGCCAGCGCGGCGCGTCTGCTGAAACCGGGCGGCCGGCTCGTGTACGCCACCTGCAGCATCCTGCGCCAGGAAAACGAAGCCATTGCCGAGGCCTTCTCCGCAGCCCATCCGGACTTCCAGCCCCTGGACGCGGGGGAGCTCTTGGCACAGCTCAAGGTGGAGCCGGCGGCCAGCCTCTGCAGCGGGGGTGCGAATGGCTTGCGTTACCTGCGTCTTTGGCCGCATTTGCACCAAACCGATGGCTTTTTTGCAGCAATCTGGCAAAAACGGTAGGCATTTCTCTTGAAATGCCTCACTTCACCCAAAGCTGATGCAAGCTGGTCAAAAAAGGGTGCACGCTTTAAAATCCTGACCGCGGGCACAGCCAACGGCTGCGCCAATTTCTATTCACTTCGTTGAGAGACTTGTATGTTCTTACCTGACTGGGCTGTGCTGAACGCGGCCATTGATTGGCTTGCGCACGGCCTGTGGGATCTGAGCTGGTGGCAGATGATTCTGATCACCCTGGCCCTGACCCATGTCACGATTGCCAGCGTCACCATCTTCCTGCACCGGCACCAGGCGCACCGCGCGCTGGACCTGCATGCCATTCCCTCGCACTTCTTCCGTTTCTGGCTCTGGCTGACCACCGGCATGGTGACCAAGCAGTGGGCCGCCATCCACCGCAAGCACCACGCCAAGTGCGAGCAGGAAGGCGACCCGCACAGCCCGGTCGTTTTCGGCATCAAGAAGGTGTTCTGGGAAGGTTCCGAGCTGTATCGCGCCGAGGCCAAGAACCAGGAAACCATGGCCCGCTATGGCCACGGCACGCCGGACGACTGGATCGAGCGCAATCTTTACACCCGCTACTCCTGGCAGGGTGTGGGCTTGATGCTCATTCTCGACCTGGCCCTGTTCGGCGCCGCCGGCGCGGCGGTGTGGGCGGTGCAGATGGCCTGGATCCCGATCACCGCGGCCGGCATCATCAATGGCATCGGCCACTACTGGGGCTACCGCAATTTCGAGGCGACCGACGCCAGCACCAACATTTCGCCCTGGGGCATCATCATCGGCGGCGAGGAGTTGCACAACAACCACCACACCTACCCGACCTCGGCCAAGCTCTCGGTCAAGCCCTACGAGTTCGACATCGGCTGGGTCTACATCAGCATCCTGAGCGCGCTGGGTCTGGCCAAGGTCAAGAAGACCCCGCCCAAGCTGGCCTATGGCGACATCAAGCCCGTGGCCGACGACAAGACGCTGGAAGCGCTGATCGCCAACCGCTACGAAATCATGGCCGGCTACGCTGCCGGCATGCAGCGCGCCTTCCAGCAGGAAGTGAGCGCCCTCAAGGCCCGCAGCGCCGACACCGCCGTGGTCAAGGCGGCCGCCCGCTGGCTGCACCGCGATGCCGACAAGGTGCCGGCCGCCGTGGCGCCCGAACTCGACAAGGCCCGTGCCGCTTCGCCGGTGCTGGACCAGATGGTCACCATGCGTGAAGAGCTGCGCCAGCTGTGGCTGAACACCTCGCTGAGCCGCGAACAGCTGCTGGCCAATCTGCAGGCCTGGTGCCATCGTGCCGAGGAAAGCGGCATTGCGGCGCTGCAGGAGTTTTCGATGAAGTTGCGGGCGGCACGGGCGTAAGCCTTCTCCTCCCGCTTCGTGAAAAAGCCCGCTTTCGAGCGGGCTTTTTCATGGGGGGCGGGCCGGGAACGAAAAAAAGCCACCCGCAGGTGGCTTCGTCAGGATGTGCGGAACTCGCGGAAGGCGTCGTCATCGATCTGCGCCAACGCAGTGTTCAGTCCTTCAGCCAGCGCGACAGCCTCCGATGGCAGGCTTCGCTGGCCCGAGGTATGCCGGTCGGCGCCGTCGATGGTGTATTCCCAGCCGAAGGTGCCGTCACTGCGCGTCACCGCCGTGACCACGATCGCCTTGTCGCGGTAGACCTCGGTGCGCTTGCTCACCTCTTGCTCTTGGGGTCAAGGGACAGCAACTCTGCGCCCACACCCGCGGAAAGCAGGCCCGTGCCGCCGTAGATTCCCAGCTTGCCGCGCGTGTCGGTGATGTCCAGGTTGCGCATGGTCAGCTGACCGATGCGGTCCAGCGGGCTGAAGGGGGCGTCTTCCACCTTTTCCATGCTCAGGCGCTCCGGCGCATAGGTGAGGTTGGGGCTCTCCGTATTGAGGATGGAGTAGTCGTTGCCGCGGCGCAGCTCCAGCGTGACTTCGCCGGTGACGGCGCTGGCCACCCAGCGCTGCGCGGCCTCGCGCAGCATGATGGCCTGCGGGTCGAACCAGCGGCCCTGGTAGAGCAGGCGGCCGAGCTTCATGCCGTTGATGCGGTACTGCTCGATGGTGTCTTCGTTGTGGATGCCGGTCACCAGGCGCTCGTAGGCGATGTGCAGCAGGGCCAGCCCGGGGGCCTCGTAGATGCCGCGGCTCTTGGCCTCGATGATGCGGTTCTCGATCTGGTCACTCATGCCCAGGCCGTGGCGGCCGCCGATCTCGTTGGCCTTGAGGATCAGCGCCACCGGATCGTTGAAGGTCTGGCCATTCAGGGCGACCGGCTGGCCTTCTTCAAAGCGCACCGTGACTTCCTCGCGCTTGACCGCGACCTCGTCCTTCCAGAACGCCACGCCCATGATGGGGTTCACGATGCGGATGCCGGAGTTCAGGTGTTCCAGGTCCTTGGCCTCGTGCGTGGCCCCCAGCATATTGCTGTCGGTGCTGTAGGCCTTCTCGACCGACATCTTGTAGTCGAAACCGTTGGCGATGAGGAACTCGCTCATCTCCTTGCGGCCGCCGAGCTCGTCGATGAAGGTCTGGTCCAGCCAGGGCTTGTAGATCTTGAGCGCCGGGTTGGTCAGCAGGCCGTAGCGGTAGAAGCGCTCGATGTCATTGCCCTTGAAGGTCGAACCGTCGCCCCAGATGTTGACGTCGTCCTCCTTCATGGCGGCCACCAGCATGGTGCCGGTGACGGCGCGGCCCAGCGGCGTGGTGTTGAAATAGGTCACGCCGGCGGTGCTGATGTGGAAGGCGCCGGCCTGCAGGGCGGCAATGCCTTCGTGCGCCAGCTGGCGGCGGCAGTCGATCAGGCGCGCGATCCTGGCGCCGTAGGCCAGGGCCTTCTTGGGGATGGCGTCGTAGTCGGACTCGTCGGGCTGGCCCAGGTTGGCGGTGTAGGCATAGGGCTCGGCGCCCTTCTTCTTCATCCACAGCAGGGCGGCGCTGGTGTCCAGGCCGCCGGAGAAGGCGATACCGACCTTCTGGCCGATGGGGAGGTTTTGCAGGATGGTAGCCATGGTTTATGTCCGGTGGTGTAGGCAGAAGCGTCGCGAGGAGTCGTCAGGCGAGGCGCGGATGCCCGAAGAAAACCGGAGCGCACTTGCGGTGCGTGAGGATTTTCTTCGGGCTGCAACGAAGCATCACGACTCCGCAGTAGCTTTAACCAAAGTGGCAGATGTAGTGGTACGGCTCGGTCACGCGGATGTCAAACGAGGAGTTGCCCGGCACACTGAACTTCTCGCCCGCGGAGGACTTGACCCAGGTCTCGCTGCCCTTGAGCTTGTATTCGCAGCTGCCGGCCACGCACTCCATGATCTCGGGCGCACCGGTGTTGAAGGTCAGGGTCGCGGGCAGGACCACGCCGACCGACTTCCTGGTGCCGTCGGCCAGGGTGATGCTGTGGCTGACGCACTTGCCGTCGAAATAGACATTGGCCTGGGTGGTGACGGTCACGCCGGTGTATTGCTGGGTCATGGTGTAGTCGTGGCTAGAATTGCGGGAGCGAACCCGGCATTTTAAGGCAGGCGTTCCCTCAGCCACCCAGGCGCTGCTGCCAGTCGGTGACGTCGAAGCCCACCGTGACGGCCTCGCCACTCCATTCCACGACGGGCCGCTTGATCACGCTGGCCTGGGCCAGCATCAGTGAGCGCGCGCTCTTCGCATCCGTCACGGCCGCCTTGGTGACTTCGTCCAGCTTGCGCCATGTCGTGCCCTGCCGGTTGAGCAGCTTTTCCCAGCCCACCGCGGCCAGCCAGTGGTCCAGCCGATCCGGCGGGACACCCTGCTTCTTGAAATCGTGGAACTGCGCCTGCACCTGTTGCCCTGCGAGCCAGGCACGGGCCTTCTTGACGGTGTCGCAGTTGGGGATGCCGTAGAGAGTGATCGGGTTCTTCATGGGCGACAATTCTGCAATATGAACACGCTTTCCGACTGGCTTGCGCATTGCGAGCGCCTGCACCCCAAGACGATCGACATGGGGCTGGACCGCGTCAAGACCGTGGCGCAGCGCATGGACCTGCGGCTGACCTGCCCGGTGATCACCGTGGCCGGCACCAATGGCAAGGGCTCGACCTGTGCGATGCTCGAATCCATTCTGGGCCAGGCCGGTTACCGCACCGGCGTCTACACCTCGCCGCACCTGGTGCACTTCGAGGAACGTCTGCGCCTGCGCGGTGACGTGGTCAAGGCGGACGAATTGCTGCCCTCTTTCGAGCGCGTCGAGCAGGCGCGCAAGCCGGTGGACGGCACGGGCGAGGAGATCTCGCTGAGCTACTTCGAGTTCACGACCTTGGCCATCCTGGACTGCATGGCGCGGGCCGGCCTGGACGTGGCCATTTTGGAGGTGGGGCTGGGCGGGCGGCTCGACGCCGTCAACATCATCGACGCCGATTGCGCCATCATCACCAGCATCGACCTCGACCATATGGAGCTGCTGGGCCCGGACCGCGAGAGCATCGGCCGCGAGAAGGCCGGCATCATGCGCACCGGGCGTCCGGTTGTCGTCAGCGACCCGATTCCGCCGCAGAGCGTGATCGATCGCGCCACCGAGATCGGCGCCGACCTGTGGCGTTTCGGGCAGGACTTCAATTACTCCGGTGACAAGCAGCAGTGGGGCTGGGCCGGGCGCGGGCGGCGCTATGCGGGGCTGGCCTACCCGGCACTGCGCGGCGCCAATCAGCTGGTCAATGCCTCGGGCGTGCTGGCGGCACTCACTGCCTTGCGCGAGCAGTTGCCGGTCACGGCCCAGGCGGTGCGCAATGGCCTGGCCTTCGTCGAACTGCCGGGGCGGTTCCAGATCATTCCCGGCCAGCCCACCCTGGTGCTGGACGTGGCGCACAACCCGCATTCGGTGGCTGCCCTGACGGCCAACCTGGACGCCATGGGCTACTACCCCACGACCCATGCCGTGTTCGGGGCCATGGCCGACAAGGACCTGCCGCCCATGCTCCGGCGCATCCTGCCGCTGGTCGACCGCTGGTACTTCACCGACCTGCCCACCCCGCGCGCCGCCACGGCGGTCGATCTGCAGGCCCGGTGCCAGGAGCTGGATCCGCGCGTGGCCGAGCGCTCCGCCTGCTATGCCGACCCGCAGGCCGCGCTCGAGGCAGCTCTGTCCGCGGCGGACCCCACTGATAGAATCGTGGTCTTTGGATCGTTCTACACGGTCGGTGGCGTTCTGAAGGACGGCGTGCCGCGCCTGCAAGCCCAACACCTGAAACCCTGAGCAGCACTTCATGGCCTTCTTCAAGTTCCGCAAGGGTGGCGACGAGCAGACGGCTCCGGCTGCACAGCCCGAGAGCGTGGAAGTGCTGCGCCGCCGCGCCAAGAACCGCCTGATTGGCTCGGCCATCCTGGTGCTCATCGGTGTGATCGGCTTTCCCCTGCTGGTGGACAAGCAGCCGCGCCCCGTGACGGTGGACCTGCCGATCGACATCCCGGACCGCAACAAGGTGCTGCCACTGGCGGTGCCCGAGACACCGGCACCGGTGGCCGCGGCCGAGCCGGCCTCGGCGCCGGCTGCAGAGGTGGTCGCCCCGGCACCCGCCGCTTCGGCCCCGGCACCCGCCGCGGCGCAGAAGCCCGCCGCCGAAAAGCCGGCGGCCAAGGCCAGCCCGAAACCGGCGCCCACGGCCAAGCCCGAGCCCAAAGCCGGCAAGAGCGAGAGCAAGGCCGAAACCAGGAAGATCGAGGCAAAGTCGCACGAGGGCCGCTACGTGGTGCAGGTGGGCTCTTTTGCGAACGAGAGCCGCGCGCGCGAGGTGCGCAGCAAGCTCGAGCGCGCCGGGCTCAAGAATTACACCCAGGCCGTTGAAACCAAGGACGGCCGACGTATCCGTGTACGTGCAGGGCCCTTTGCCAGCAAGGCCGAGGCCGACCGCGCCGCCGAAAAACTCAAGAAACTCGATTTGCCCGCCGCGGTGCTGAGCTTGTAAGAGCGCACCATGACGGCACTGGACTGGATCTTCGTGGTGGGGCTGCTGGCCTCGGTGGGGCTGGGTGTGTGGCGCGGCTTCGTCTACGAGGTGCTGTCGGTGCTCAACTGGCTGCTGGCTCTGGTGCTGGCGCAGTGGCTGGGTGACGACCTGGGGCGTTACCTGCCGATCAGCGGCAATCTGGAGACCCTGCGTCACATGGCCGGCTTTGTGCTGGTGTTTGTGGTCTCGGTATTCCTGGGTGGGCTGCTGGTCTGGGCGGCGCCCAAGCTGCTGGAGCGCGCCGGCCTGCGTCCGGTGGACCGGGTGCTGGGCGGGGCGTTCGGTGTCTTGCGCGCCGTCATCCTGGCGCTGGCGCTGACGGTGGGGGTGTTGATGACGCCGCTCAGGAGTCAGGCGTGGTGGCGTGATTCGCTGGTGGCCGACACCTCGGTATGGGTTCTCAAGAGACTCAAACCCGTGTTGCCCACCAGCGTGGGAAAGTATTTGCCTTGAAGCTATGGGGCCCGGTGCGGACAGGCCGCGCCGCCCCTGACTGGATGGAACTATGTGTGGAATCGTCGGCGTTGTCAGCAACGCACCCGTCAATCAGCTGATCTATGACTCGCTGCTGCTGCTGCAGCACCGCGGGCAGGATGCCGCCGGCATCGTGACGCAGCAGGAACAGAAGTTCTTCATGCACAAGGCCAAGGGCATGGTGAAGGACGTGTTCCGCACGCGCAATATGCGCGCGCTGCCGGGCAACTGCGGGCTGGGCCAGGTGCGCTACCCCACGGCGGGCAATGCCTTCAGCGAGGAAGAAGCCCAGCCCTTCTACGTGAACGCGCCCTTTGGCATCGTGCTGGTGCATAACGGCAACCTCACCAACGCCCAGGTGCTCAAGGCCGAGCTGTTCAACACCGACCACCGCCACATCAACACCGAGAGCGATTCCGAGGTGCTGCTCAACGTAGTCGCGGACGAGCTGGACAAGGCCACCCGCGGCAAGCCGCTGCGCGCGGGCGACGTGTTTGCCGCCGTGCGCCAGGTGCACAAGCGCCTCCGTGGCTCCTACGCCGTCATTGCGCTGATCGCGGGGCACGGCGTGCTGGCCTTCCGCGATCCCTACGGCATCCGCCCGCTGTGCTTTGGCCGCAGCCCGGACGGCACCGTCATGCTGGCCAGCGAGTCCGTGGTGCTGGAGGGCACGGGCCATGTATTCGAGCGCGACGTCGCGCCGGGCGAGGCGATCTTCGTGGACCTGGAAGGCCGGATCAGCGCGCAGCAGTGCGCCGATGTGCCCCGCCTCAATCCCTGCATCTTCGAGTTCGTCTACCTGGCCCGCCCCGATTCCGTCATGGACGGCATCTCGGTCTACCAGGCGCGCCTGAACCTGGGCGAGACGCTGGCCAAGCGCGTGGTCTCCACGGTGCCGCCGAGCGAGATCGACGTGGTCATCCCCATCCCTGAATCCAGCCGCCCCAGCGCCATGCAGCTGGCGCAGCTGCTGGGCCTGCCCTACCGCGAAGGTTTCGTGAAGAACCGCTATGTGGGCCGCACCTTCATCATGCCCGGCCAGGCCGTGCGCAAGAAGAGCGTGCGCCAGAAGCTCAACGTCATTGCCAGCGAATTCAAGGGCCGCAACGTGCTGCTGGTGGACGATTCCATCGTGCGTGGCACCACCAGCCGCGAGATCGTGCAGATGGCACGCGAGGCCGGCGCCAACAAGGTCTACATGGCCAGCGCCGCGCCGCCGGTGCGCTACCCCAACGTCTACGGCATCGACATGCCGACGGTGGAGGAGCTGGTGGCACACGGACGCAGCGTGGAAGAGGTGCGCCAGCTCATCGGTGCCGATGCCCTGATCTACCAGGACGTGGATGCCATGAAGCAGGCCATCGGCTCGCTGAACAAGAAGCTCAGCGGCTTCGATGCCTCCTGTTTCGACGGCGTCTATGTCACGGGCGATATCTGTGCCGCGGACATCGAGCGCATGAACGCCAACCGCGTCAAGACGGGCGAGGAGGAGGCGGACACGTCGCGCCTGGCCCTGCCCAATATGCAGGGGGACTGAGCATGAGCCAACGACCGCTCCCCGAAGGGCTGCAGCTGCAGACGCTGGCGGTGCGCGCGGCCGTGGAGCGCAGCCAGTACGGCGAGAACTCCGAGGCCCTGTACCTGACCAGCGGTTACGTGCAGTCCAGTGCCGAATTGCAGGCGCGCCGCTTTGCCGGCGAGGAAGAGGGCGACACCTACGGCCGCTCCGGCAACCCCACGGTGCGCAGCATGGAGCAGCGGCTGGCCGCACTGGAAGGCGCCGAGGCCTGCATGGCCACCTCGTCGGGCATGTCGGCCATCCTGCTGATGTGCTTCAGCCTGCTCAAGGCTGGCGACCATGTGGTCTTTTCGCAGTCCATGTTCGGCTCCACGATCAAGCTGATCGGGTCCGAGTTCGCGCGCTTCGGCGTGGAATCGACGGCCGTGCCGCAGACGGATCTGGCGGCCTGGAAGGCGGCGGTGCGTCCGAACACCCGGCTGCTGTTCGCCGAGACGCCGACCAATCCGCTGGGCGAGGTGTGCGACATCCAGGCCCTGGCGGACATCGCCCACAATGCCGGCGCCCTGCTGGCCGTCGACAACTGCTTTGCCACACCGGCACTGCAGCGCCCCATGGATCTGGGGGCCGATATTGTGATGCACTCGGGTACCAAGTACCTGGACGGTCAGGGCCGCGTCATGGCCGGGGCCCTGTGTGCGAGCGAGAAGATGGTGCGGGAGAAGTTCCTGCCCGTGCAGAAGAACGGCGGCATGGTCCTGTCGCCCTTCAACGCCTGGATCGTACTCAAGGGGCTGGAAACACTGGACCTGCGCATGCGTGCCCAGAGTGCGCTGACACTGGAGCTGGCGAACTGGCTGAAGGCACATCCCGGCGTCGCGCGGGTGTACTACCCGGCGCTGGCCGACCATCCGCAGCATGCGCTGGCCATGAAGCAGATGGGCGGGCTCGGCGGGGCCGTGCTGTCGTTCGACGTCAAGGCCGATAGCCCCGAGCAGGCGCGCCAGCGTGCGTTCCACGTGCTCGATTCGCTGCAGACCGTCTCGCTCTGCACCAACCTCGGCGACACCAAGACCCTGCTGACGCACCCCGCCAGTACTTCGCACGGCAAGCTTTCCGAAGCCCAGCGGCAGGCGGCCGGCATCGGCCAGGGCCTGATCCGCGTGGCGGTCGGTCTGGAACACCCGCAGGACGTGCAGGATGATCTTGCACGCGGCCTGAACA
>JAJZUZ010000207.1 GCA_021845965.1 Pseudomonadota bacterium
GCAAACCAGGGGCCGTCTTCGATGCGCTCGCCCTCGGTCACCTCGAAGATGATGCGCTCCAGTGGAAAGTCGTGCACGCGGGCCGCTTCCAGCGTGGTGCGGATGCACAGCTCGGGCTTGTAGATGGCGTTGGGCAGGAAGTTGATGGAGATGCGTTCCTGGATGCCCAGCTCCTTGGCCCCCTTGATGGCCTTGACGCGGCAGGCCTGGTCGAAGCGGTAACGGTTGTGCTCGTTGACCTGGGACAGCACGGACATGGCGCCTTCGCCCTGGGGGCCGCGCACCAGGGCTTCGTGCGCGTACACCTCGCGGCTCTCGATGTTCACGATGGGCTGGTAGGCGTAGTCGAACTGGAAGCCCACGCGCTCGGCCTTGCCGCAGTCTTCGCAGTCGCGCGGCGTGCCGGCCAGGGGCACGAAGCCGACGGGGAAGGTTGGGTTGACGCTGGGGGCCTGGGGGGTACTCATTGGGGGCATTTTGGCATCGTCGCCCGATTTCCGGGATCCCTCGCTGCAAAGCATATTGGTACAAAGGGTTCTTTTTTCACGCACCGCCGTGCTTGATCTCGCCTCTCAGCGGGTTATGCTAGAGCCGGTTCGCAGGGCGCAAGCGCCCGCGCGGACCTGCTGCACGATGAAGAACAAGTTACTCACCACCGTTGGGGGTCTGATCGGCGTGGCCGTCATTGCCGCGGCCGTGGCGGGCTCGCTGCTGGTGGCTGACCAGCTGTCGCTGCGCGACCAGAAGGCCCAGGCGGGCCGGCTGGCCGAGCAGGTGCTGGCGCGCAATGAACGCATCTCGAACCAGGTGCGCGACGCGCTGTTGGAAATGCGCGCGGCCAAGCTGCGCGACCCGTGTTCGGAACCGGCGCGCCAGCTCATGACCCGCATCGCGCTGCGCTCCAGCCTGCTGCAGACGCTGGCCTGGGTGAAGGACGACAGGATCGTCTGCGCCTCGATGGACCTGCAGAACGTGGACATCGGCAAGGTCGACTTCAATCTGAGCGAAGGGGTGGCCGTGCGGGGCAGCCGCCACCTGCCCATCGATCCGCACGCCAGCTTCCGCATCACCGAGGATCTGGAGAGCGGCTATGCCGCCGTGGTGAACACCGACCTAGCCTTTGACATCGTGCCCGAGGGCTCGGATGCCGCGGTGGGCATCGTGGGGACGATCTCCGGCCAGCCCATCTCATGGCAAGGCACCTGGCAACCCGCCTGGCTGAGCAAGCTGCAAGGGCATGCACCGGTGGAGTTCTTCGACGGGCGGTATGTGGTGGCGCTGCGCGACTCGGGCGAGTACGACTACTTTGCCTACGCCGCCCTGCCGGCGCGCCGGCTGCAGGAGGCCTGGACCAGCGCCACCCTGATCGCCGTGCCGATCGCGCTGATGGCGGGGGCCGTGGTGGCGGTGCTGATCTTCTTCCTGCTGCGCCAGCAGCTGGGCTTGCCGTCGCTGCTCAAGAGCGCGCTGCGCAGCCAACGGCAGCTGCATCTGCTGTACCAGCCGGTGGTGGACCTGAACACGGGACGCTGGGTGGGGGCCGAGGCGCTGATGCGCTGGCGCCGGCCCAACGGCGAGATGGTGAGCCCGGACATCTTCATCCCCATTGCCGAACGCTACGGGCTGGTGCGCGAGCTCACCCGCAAGCTGATGCAGATGGTGCGCCGCGACCTGGGTGAGCTGCTGCGGCAGCACCCGGAGTTCTTCGTCTCGATCAACGTGACGGCGGAGGACATGATGGACGAGAGCTTTGCGCAGCGGCTGGGCGACATGGTGCGCGAATGGGGCGTGGACCCGATGCAGATCCGCCTGGAGGCGACCGAGCGCACCCTGATCGACCCCAAGGCCGCGCGCCCGGCCATCGAGCGCCTGCAGGCCCTGGGACACCGCATTGCGTTGGACGACTTCGGCACCGGCTACTCCAGCCTGTCCTACCTGGCGACGCTGAAGGTGGATGCGCTCAAGATCGACAAGATCTTCGTGGAGATCATCGGCACCGATGCGGTGACCGCCCAGGTGGTGCCGCACATCATCGAGATGGGCAAGGCGCTGGGCCTGCGGCTGATCGGCGAAGGCGTGGAGCGGCAGGAGCAGGCCGACTACCTGCGCGCCCACGGCGTGGAGCGCGGCCAGGGCTGGCTCTATTCCAAGGCCGTCAGCGCGCAGGAGCTGGCGCACCGGCTGGCGCAGCAGGCGCAGGCCGCCTGACCCCGCGGCGCGGCCGCCCGGCCGCCCGGCCGCCGTTACGGCGCGCACTCGATGCGCGCGATCAGGTTCGGACGCAGGGTCGTGGTGTTGTCGTACAGCTTGGCCTTCACGATCGCCAGCGCCTCCACCACCTTCTGGATATTGCCTTCGGACAGGTCCACCGTGAAGGGCATGGCCTGCGTGACTTCCTTGGCGTCCATGCCGATCAGTTCCGTGCTGATGGAGCCGTCGAGCTTGCCGGCCTTGGCGTTGATCGCCAGCGCCAGCAGGCCGCCGGAGGCCGAGCCGTCGTCGCGCGTGATGTTGACGATGAGGCGGATGCCGGCACCCACGCGCACCCAGCCGTACTGGGTGTTGTTGGTGCCGGTGAGCGGCTCGGCGCGCCATTTCATGAAGTCGATCACGTATTGCTTGCGCGTGTGCGCGGCCGAGAACAGGCCGCCCGCCCCGCCCGAGGCTTCGGCCACGCTTTGCGTGATGTTGGTGGAGATATTGGTCAGCAGCGCGTTGACGCCGGCCGCCTCCCGCGGCCAGGGCTTGAGCTGCGCCGTCGCCTTGCCGCTGCCGTCGATGACGATGTCGGTATACCCCCCGGCCGCCAGCGCGGGAATGGGCGTGTACTCGATGCGTTTGCCGGGGCAGGCAAGGATGGATGCGGTGTCGCCAGTGTCCGGCACCACCACGGACTTGTTGCCCGTAGCCACCTTCAAGGTGCCGCTGAGCGGGGCCGCCGGGGCGGCGGCGCTGTCGCCGACGGGCACCGTGGTGCAGCCGGCCAGCACGGCCGCGAGGAGCAGGAGGATGTGGAAAGGACGAATGTTCATGGGGTCTCCCTGGTTGGCTTCTTGCTTGGCGAGCGGTCCTGCCCGCCGGAATGCGCAGACCAGCTTAGCGCGCCGTCCGCTGCTTTTCAATGCGACAAATGTCCTGGGTCCCGCCGGGAAATGACCACACGCGGGCGCGGGCCCGCCGCCGTGGTGACAATGCCTGCCCATGAAGATCCTCATCCTTGGCGCCGGCGGTATCGGCGGCTATTTCGGTGCGCGGCTCATCCAGGCCGGCGCGGACGTGACCTTTCTGCTGCGCGAGCAGCGCAAGCAGCTGGTCGACCGCAGCGGCCTGCAGGTGGAGACGCCCCAGGGCAACTTCAGCGTGCAGCCGCGCACGGTGACGGCAGCCACCGTGCAGCCCGAGTACGACCTGATCGTGCTGGCGCCCAAGGCCTATGACCTGGACGATGCCTTGAATTCGCTGGCCGGGGCCGACCGCCGCGGCGTGCTGCTGCCCTTCCTCAACGGGCTGGACCACCTGCGGGTGCTGGACGCGCGCTACGGCCGCGCCCGCGTGCTGGGCGGTGTGGCGCACATCGCGGCCACCATCACCCCCACCGGCGCGGTAAAGCAGCTGAGCGAACTGCACCGACTGACGGTGGGTGCCCGCGATGCGGCGCACGCCGCGCTGGCGCGCGCGTTTGCCGCGCTGGGCGCCGGCGCCGGCTTCGACAGCGTGTACAGCGAGCAGATCGAGCAGGTGCTGTGGAACAAGTGGGTGTTCCTGGCCACGCTGGCCGGCATGACCACGGTGTGCCAGGGCTCGGTGGGCGAAATCCTGGCCACGAGCGAGGGCG
>JAJZUZ010000208.1 GCA_021845965.1 Pseudomonadota bacterium
GCCGCAGGGGCGCGGCGCGCGGGTTGGACACCACGCCGCCACCGCCGCCGCAGCAGTAGCCGGTGACGCCATGGTCCTGCAGCTCGATGAGATCGAAGCCCAGCGCCGCCAGCACCCGCCGCGCCGCCGCTTCCAGGCCGCCGCGGCGCACGATCTGGCAGGGGTCGTGGAAAGTGGCGCTCTCGCCGATGGGCCGCACCCGGATCTTGCCGCTGGCGATGCTTTCGTCCAGGAACTCGGTCATGTGGATGATGCGCACCGGCAGCGCCTCGCCGTACCACCTGGCGGCTTCCCAGCGCGCGGCGCCGTAGGCGTGGCCGCACTCGGGCAGCAGTACGGTTTTGGCGCCGATCTTCACCGCAGTGTCGACCAGCGAGCGCGTCAGCTTTTCCTGCAGCTCCAGGTCGCCGTTGTTGAAGCCGACGTTGGAGGCGTCGAAGCCCTCGCTGTGCATGGTCCAGCGCGCGCCGATGCGATTGAGGATCCGGGCCACGTCGGCCAGCGCCTTGGTGTGCTCCAGCTCGGCCGGCGCCGCCGTCACCAGGATGTCGGCCTGCGGCAGGTCGCAGGGGATCTCCACCCCGTGCTCGCGCGCGGCGTCGGCCAGAATGTCCGGCAGGTCTTCGCCCGGGGTGGCGGTGCTGCCCCACTGGCGTGCCGTGCGGTCCATCAGCGCCAGCCGGTCCGGCATCAGGCCGGCCTTGAACATGCCGTGGCGCGCCTCCTTGATCAGCTCCGCGATGTCGATGCCCATGGGGCAGGCCACGGTGCAGCGGCCGCACATGGTGCAGGCGTCGTAGATCAGCGTCTGCCAGTCCTGCAGGTCCTGGATGTCGGGCGCCTTCACCAGCCCCAGCTTGCGGATCAGCGGCGCCAGCGGGCTGGCCTCGCGCAGGTAGGCGCGGCGGAAGGGTTCGAGCTTGTGGATGGGCGTGTACTTCGGCTCGCCCGTCGTCACGTAGAAATGGCAGGCGGAGGCGCACAGGCCGCAGTGCACGCAGGACTCCAGGTGCAGCGCGGCGGTGACGCCGAACTCGCCCACAAAGCTCTGCATCGCCGCCCGCAGGCGCTCTTCGTCGCTGGCCGTGCCCTGGCGGTCAAAGGGCGCCTTCAGGGTGGTGGCGCTCATGATTGCACCCCCCGATGGCTGAAGCGCACGCCGGTGGCGCCGCGCGCGAAGGGAAACAGGAAGGCGTGCATGAGCTTGCCGAAGGGAAACCAGAGCAGCAGCAGCTCGAAGGCGATCAGGTGCACCGCCAGCGGCCCGCGAAAGACCGGGTGATCGCGCACCAGGGTGATGGCCGAGCTGTCGGTGATGACGGCCATGCCGGTGATGACGGGCAGGAAGGTCAGGCCCCAGCTCCACCAGTCATTGCCGGTGGAGATGAGCTTGAGCACCGGGTCGGTCAGGCGCAGCACCAGGGCCGTCAGCATGGAGAGGATGGTCACACCGGCCGCGATATACATCACCACGTCGGGCAGCGCCGGCCAGCCGATGCCGGTGTGGCGCCGGATGAAGGCGATGTGCGGGGCGTAGCCGAAGAAGATGAGCGCCAGGCCGATATGGAACACATAGCCGTTGAGGCCGCTGATGAAGGCGCTGCTGCCGAAGCTGCGGCGCGGCCACAGGCCGCCGCTTATGCCCCCCAGCGCACCACGCCAGCGCGGCGGCGCGCCTTCGCGCGCGGGGGAAAGGTCCGGCAGGCGCGGCCGGCGCAGCACCCCCGTCAGGCGCCAGGCCACGCCCAGCACAAACACCAGCACGGCGAGCCACAGCAACGGGCCGCGCGCAACATCCAGCAGATCCATGGGCAACTCCTCGATCCGGGTACGGGTAGGGGTCTCCCCCCGGCGGGGAGCATCGCGCGAAGCCGGTGCAGCGTCAAGCAATACCTATGTAAAGTGCCGCACAAGCGGCCCGCCCCAAACCGTGGGTTAGAATCCGCCGCGTCAGGAGAGAGCCCCTCACGCAGGAGCCGCCGAAGGCGCAGGATGGCTGGCGAGCAGCCGTCTGAACGCTCAGGCAAAAAGGACTGACGAACGCCCGCGCGGCAGCGATGCCGCTCTGGCGCCTCCCCACTGGAGAGAGGTTGCCTGGTCACAAACCGGATGCAGCCCACCGAAGGAGCAAACCGCAGCGCGTGCAGCACGCAGCGCCCGGTGAATCTCTCAGGTAAAGCGGACAGCGGGGGCAGCCCACGTCGGGGTCGCAAGACCTGGCCGTGGTCCTTCATGCCCCTGGAGCCCGGTTTGACTGCCCCTGACGAGAACCTCTTACGCACCCCGCTGTACGAACTGCACCTGTCCCTGGGCGCCCGCATGGTGCCCTTTGCGGGCTACGCCATGCCGGTGCAGTACCCGGCCGGCCTGATCGCCGAGCACCGCCACACACGCAAGGCGGCCAGCCTGTTCGACGTGTCCCATATGGGCCAGCTGCGCCTGGTCGGGCCGGACGCCGCCGCGGCCCTGGAGACACTGATGCCTGTGGATGTGGTCGACCTGGCGGTAGGCAAACAGCGCTACGGCCTGCTGCTCGATGACGCGGGCGGCATCCTCGACGACCTGATGGTCGTGAACCGCGGCGAGGACCTCTTCGTCGTGGTCAACGGGGCCTGCAAGGCCGCGGACATCGCCCATATCCAGCACCGCATCGGCGCACGCTGCCAGGTCATCCCGATGCCCGAGCGCGCGCTGCTCGCGCTGCAGGGCCCGCAGGCCGCGGCCGTGCTGCATCGCCTGTGCCGCAGCGCCAGCCCGCTGGTGTTCATGACCGGCGGCAGCTTCCACGTGCGCCATGGGGGGCAGGACATCCCCTGCTACATCACGCGCAGCGGCTACACCGGCGAGGACGGCTTCGAGATCTCCGTGCACGCATCGCAGGCCGAAGCACTGGCCCACCTGTTGCTGGCCCAGCCCGAGGTCATGCCCGCCGGCCTGGGCGCGCGCAATTCGCTGCGCCTGGAAGCCGGCCTGTGCCTGTACGGCAACGACATCGACACGAACACCACCCCGGTGGAAGCCGGCCTGAACTGGGCCATCCAGAAAGTGCGCCGCACGGGCGGTGCGCGCGCCGGTCGCTTCCCGGGCGCGGCCCGGGTGCTGGCGCAGCTGGACGACCCCGCCAGCCTGACGAAGCGGCGCGTGGGCCTGGTGGCGCTGGAGCGCATCCCCGTGCGCGAACCCGCCGAGCTGCAGGACGCCAGCGGCCAGCGCGTGGGCACGGTCACCAGCGGCCTGCTCTCGCCCACGCTGGACCAGCCCGTGGCCATGGCCTACGTCGCGGCACAATGGGCGGCGGAAGGCACCCGCCTGAACGCCATCGTGCGCGGCAAGCCCGTGCCCATGGAGGTCGTGGCCATGCCCTTCGTGCCCACCCACTATCACCGCGGCTGATCCCGCAAGCATATACAGGAGAAGAACATGATCAAGTACACCGAAGACCACGAATGGCTCCGGGTCGAAGGCGATACCGCCGTGGTGGGCATCACCGTGCACGCGCAGGACGCGCTGGGCGACGTGGTGTTCGTCGACCTGCCGGCCGTGGGCAAGACGCTGGCGCAGAAGGACGTGGCCGGCGTGGTCGAGTCCGTCAAGGCCGCGGCCGACGTCTACATGCCCGTCTCGGGCGAGATCGTGGCCGTGAACGAAGAGCTGCGCGCCGACCCCTCGCTGGCCAACAGCGACCCGCTGGGCGCGGGCTGGTTCTTCAAGGTGAAGCTGTCCGAGCCGGCGCAGGTGCATGCGCTGCTGGACGAGACGGCCTACAAGGCCTTCGCCCAGAACAACTGATTCCCCACCGGCTGTGAAGCGCACCCAAGACGCAG
>JAJZUZ010000209.1 GCA_021845965.1 Pseudomonadota bacterium
CCGGCCCAGACCGCCATCCGCGCGGTGCTGGACGCCCGGCGCCAGCAGCCCGGGGCGCTGCTGCCCATCCTTCATGACATCCAGGACCAGCTGGGCCATGTGCCGCCCGAGGCCGTGGCCGAGATTGCCGAGGCGCTGAACCTGTCGCGCGCCGAGGTGCATGGCGTCATCTCCTATTACCACCACTTCCGCAGCGAGCCACCCAAGGGTGCCGTGGTGCAGGTCTGCCGGGCCGAGGCCTGCCAGGCCTGCGGTTCGGATGCGCTGTGGGAGCACGCCAGCAAGCAGGCAGCCGGCCAGAACGTGACGCTGGAGCCCGTCTATTGCCTGGGCCTGTGCGCCACGGCGCCGTCCATGAGCATCAACGACAAGCCTTACGCCCGCGTGAGCCCGAGCAAGTTTGACCACCTGCTGGCGCAGCTGAAGGAGGCGGCATGAGCTCCACCCCGATCAAGATCTACGTGCCGCGCGACTCGGCCGCCCTGGCCCTGGGCGCGGACGAGGTGGCGGCCGTCATCGCCCTGCAGGCGCGCCAGCGTGGCATCAGCATCGAGCTGGTGCGCAACGGCTCGCGCGGCCTGTTCTGGCTGGAGCCGCTGGTGGAGGTGGCCACGCCCCTGGGCCGCGTGGCTTACGGGCCGGTGCAGCCGCAGGATGTGGAAAGCCTCTTTGAAGCGCGCTTCCACATGGGCGGGGCGCACGCGCTCTGCCTGGGCCAGACCGACAAGATCGCCTTTCTGCAGAAGCAGGAGCGCCTGACCTTTGCCCGCATGGGCATGACCGACCCGCTGTCGCTGGCCGACTACCAGGCGCATGAAGGCTACGCCGGCCTGCGCCAGGCGCTGGGTCTGCCGCCGGGCGAGGTGGTGCAGCAGGTGCTGGACTCGGGCCTGCGCGGGCGCGGCGGCGCGGCCTTTCCGGCCGGCATCAAGTGGAAGACGGTGGCCGCAGCGCAGGCGGAGCAGAAGTACGTGGTCTGCAACGCGGACGAGGGCGACTCCGGCGCCTACTCCGACCGCATGACCATGGAGGGTGACCCGTACATGCTGATCGAGGGCATGACGATTGCCGGCATCAGCACCGGCGCCACGCGTGGTGTCATCTATGTGCGCAGCGAGTACCCGCATGCCATCGCCACGCTGAAGGAGGCCATCCGCAACGCCACCCACGCCGGCTTTCTGGGCGGCAATGTGCTGGGCTCGGGCCGTGCCTTCCACCTGGAGGTGCGCAAGGGCGCGGGCTCTTATGTGTGCGGCGAAGAGACGGCCATGCTGGAGAGCATCGAGGGCAGGCGCGGCGTGGTGCGCGCCAAGCCGCCCATCCCCGCGCTCAAGGGCCTGTTTGGCCAGCCCACGGTGATCAACAACGTGATCACCTTTGCCTCGGTGCCCATCATCCTGGCGCGCGGCGCGGCTTTCTACGCCAACTACGGCGTGGGCCGCTCCAAGGGCACGCTGCCCATCCAGCTGGCAGGCAACATCAAGTACGGCGGCCTGGTGGAGAAGGCCTTTGGCGTGACGCTGCGCGAGCTGCTGTATGACTATGGCGGCGGCACGGCCAGCGGCCGGCCCATCAAGGCGGTGCAGGTGGGCGGCCCGCTGGGCGCCTACGTGCCCGAAGCGCAGTGGGACCTGCCGCTGGACTACGAGGCCTGGACAGCCGTGGGCGCCACCGTGGGCCACGGCGGCATCGTGGTGCACGACGACACGGCCGACATGTCCAAGCTGGCGCGCTACGCCATGGAGTTCTGTGCCATCGAATCCTGCGGCAAGTGCACGCCCTGCCGCATCGGCTCCACCCGTGGGGTGGAGGTGATCGACCACATCACGGGCGGCGACACGCAGCAGAAGCCGCAGCAGGTGAAGCTGCTGCGCGACCTGTGCGACACCATGGTCAACGGCTCGCTCTGCGCCATGGGCGGCATGACGCCGTTCCCGGTGCTGTCGGCGCTCAACCATTACCCGCAGGACTTCGGCCTGGCCAACCCGGACCGCAAGGCTGCTTAAGGGAGATACATCATGCTGGATCATCTGAAACTCGACATCGACTACGGCACGCCCAAACGCGAGTCGGTCAAGGAAGTGACGCTGGAGATCGACGGCCAGAGCGTCACCGTGCCCGAAGGCACCTCCATCATGCGCGCGGCGGTGGACGCCGGCGTGAAGGTGCCCAAGCTCTGCGCCACCGACAGCCTGGAGCCCTTTGGCTCCTGCCGCCTGTGCCTGGTGGAAGTGGAGGGGCGGCGCGGCTACCCGGCCAGCTGCACCACGCCGTGTGAGAGCGGCATGAAGGTGCAGACGCAGACGTCCAAACTGCAAGAGCTGCGCAAGAACGTCATGGAGCTCTACATCTCCGACCACCCGCTGGACTGCCTGACCTGCAGTGCCAACGGCAACTGCGAGCTGCAGGACATGGCGGGCGTGACCGGCCTGCGCGAGGTGCGCTACGGCATGGGCGACGCGATGGTCGGCGCCAACCACTTCCGCGGCGAGAGCAAGGCGAAGGTGGACGACTCCAACCCCTATTTCAGCTACGACGCCAGCAAGTGCATCGTCTGCAACCGCTGCGTGCGCGCCTGCGAGGAGACGCAGGGCACGTTTGCGCTCACCATCTCGGGCCGCGGTTTCGACAGCCGCGTCTCGCCGGGGCAGGATCAGCCCTTCATGGAGAGCGAGTGCGTGAGCTGCGGCGCCTGCGTGGAGGCCTGCCCCACCGCCACGCTGCAAGAGAAGTCCGTGATCTGGCTGGGCCAGGGCGAGCACAGCGTGACGACCACCTGCGCCTACTGCGGCGTGGGCTGCGGCTTCAAGGCCGAGATGAAGGGCAACGAGGTGGTGCGCATGGTGCCGTGGAAGGACGGCAAGGCCAACGAGGGCCACGCCTGCGTGAAGGGGCGTTTTGCCTGGGGCTACGCCACGCATAAAGACCGCATCACCACGCCCATGATCCGCAAGAGCATCCATGACCCGTGGACGGAAGTGAGCTGGGACGAGGCCATCAACTACGCAGCCAGCGAGTTCAGGCGCATCCAGGCCAAGTACGGGCGCGACGCGGTGGGTGGCATCACCTCCAGCCGCTGCACCAATGAAGAGACCTACCTGGTGCAGAAGCTGGTGCGTGCCGCCTTCGGCAACAACAACGTGGACACCTGCGCCCGCGTGTGCCACTCGCCCACGGGCTACGGCCTGGGCCAGAGCTACGGCACCTCGGCCGGCACGCAGACCTTCAAGTCGGTGGAGAAGAGCGACGTGGTCATGGTGATCGGCGCCAACCCGACGGATGGGCACCCGGTGTTCGGCTCGCGCCTGAAGAAGCGCCTCCGTGCCGGGGCCAGGCTGATCGTCATCGACCCGCGCCGCATCGACCTGGTCAAGACGCCGCACGTGCAGGCCGACTACCACCTGCAGCTGCGCCCCGGCACCAATGTGGCCGTCATCACGGCGATGGCCCACGTGGTGGTGACCGAGGGCCTGGTGGATGAAGCTTTCGTGGCCGAGCGCTGCGACCTCAAGTCCTTCAACGAATGGCGCGAGTTTGTGGCCCGGCCCGAGAACTCGCCCGAGGCGATGGAGGCGGTGACCGGCGTCCCGGCCGCCACCGTGCGCGGGGCTGCGCGCCTCTACGCCAGCCAGGGCCGGAACGCCGCCATCTACTATGGCCTGGGCGTGACCGAGCACGCGCAGGGCTCCACCATGGTGATGGGCATTGCCAACCTGGCCATGGCCACCGGCAATGTGGGCCGCGAAGGCGTGGGCGTGAACCCGCTGCGCGGGCAGAACAATGTGCAGGGCAGCTGCGACATGGGCTCCTTCCCGCACGA
>JAJZUZ010000210.1 GCA_021845965.1 Pseudomonadota bacterium
CAACAGTACCGTTTCCAGATCGTGACCGGCGTGCTCATCCTGCTGCTGCTGCTGCTGACGGCACTGCGCGAATTGTGGGCACGCCAGCGCATTGCCTCCTTCAGCAACGCCATGGGCGAAGGCATGTTCGTGCTGGATCGCCAGGGGCGGGCGACCTACGTCAACCGCGCGGCCGCCCGCCTGCTGGGCTACCCGCACGAGTCCCTGCGCGGCAGGAAGCTGCTGCCCCTGATCGCCGCGCCACTGGCCGCGGCGGACCAGCCGGGCGGCCAGAACCCCTTGCTTGATCCGCAGCGCTGGCAGCTGGCGTACGAAGGCGAGAACCTGTTCATCAGCGCCAGCGGCAAGACCTTCCCGGTCGAAGTCAGCAGCCGGCCGGTGCTGCGCAAGAAGCGCTTCCTGCGCAGCGTGACCGTGTTTTCCGACATCTCGGAACGCAAGGCGCACAGCGAGCACATCTACCAGCTGGCCTACCACGACAGCCTGACCGGCCTGCCCAACCGCCGCCTGCTGCTGCAACGGCTGCAGGAGCGGCTGGCGCGCGGCACGACGAGCCAGCGCGGTGCCCTGCTTTTTTCGGACCTGGACCGTTTCAAGCAGATCAACGACACCCTGGGCCACAAGGTGGGCGACGCCCTGCTGCAGGCCGTGGCCGGCCGCCTGCAGCGCATCGTGGGCGAGCAGGGCCTGGTGGCCCACACCGGCGGCGACGAATTCGCCGTGCTGCTGGAGCGACTGGACGCCGATCCCGATCGCGCCGCGGCGCAGGCGCGCGAGCTGGCCGAGCAGCTGCGGCAAAGCATGCGCGAGCCCCTGGGCGTCGGCAGCCAGTACCACCAGATCTCGGTCAGCGTCGGCGTAGCCATGTTCGACGGCCCGGACACCGGTGCCGACGAGCTGCTCAAGCGCGCCGACATGGCCATGTACCAGGCCAAGGCCGCTGGCCGCGATGCCATCCGCTTCTTCGACCACGACATCGCCGTGCAGCTGAGCCAGCGCGTCGGCCTGGAGGCCGAGCTCAACCAGGCCCTGGCCCTGCAGCAGTTCCGCGTCCACTACCAGCCACAGTTTGACAGTGCCGGGGCCATGGTCGGCGCCGAGGCCCTGGTGCGCTGGCAGCATCCGCAGCGCGGCCTGGTCATGCCCGGCCAGTTCATCGCCGTGGCGGAGGAATCCGGCCTCATCCTGCCGCTGGGCCAGTGGGTACTGGAGCAGGTGTGCCACCAGATCACGGCCTGGAACACGCACCCGGTGCTGGGGCAACTGGTGGTGTCGGTCAACCTGTGCGCCCACCAGCTGCTGCAGGCCAACTTCGTCGAGAGCGTGACCTCCGTGCTCATGGCCAGCGGCGCCGACCCGCGCCGGCTGCAGCTGGAACTCACCGAGAGCGTGCTGGCGCAGAACATGGAAGACGTCAGCGAAAAGATGCGCCGCCTGGTCGCGCTGGGCGTGAATTTCTCGCTGGACGACTTCGGCACCGGCTACTCCTCGCTCAGCTACCTCAAGCGCCTGCCCATCCAGCAGCTCAAGATCGACGCCTCCTTCGTGCGCGACCTGGAGAGCGACCCGAACGATGTCGCCATCACCCAGACCGTCATCGCCCTAGGCCGCAGCCTGGGTCTGGAAGTCATCGCCGAAGGCGTGGAGACCGCGGCCCAGCGTGACATCCTGCTGCTGCAGGGCTGTCGCCTGTTCCAGGGTTATTTGTACGCCCGGCCTCAAGCCGTGGCCGATTTGGTCGATCTAGTCAAGAAAATCTCTCCCCAGCCCCAGGAGTCTCCCCCATGAATGGATTTTTCGGTCCCGCCACCGCGCTGATGGCGCGCCTGCGCTTCAGCTACAAGTTCGCCCTCTCCGGCCTGGTCGCCCTGGCCCTGCTGCTGTACATGGGGGTTTCGCAGCTCTCGGCCCTGCAGTCGCGCGTGAGCATGATTGCCTCCGAGCGGGCCGCGGTGGCCCTGATGGCCGATCTGGTCGAATGGAACAAGGTGCTGATCGAGAGCCGCCGCATCACCATCACGGCCGCGCCCGGCGACCCGGCGGTGCGCCAGCGCTTCAAGGACAACGCCAAGGCGGTGGACGCCGTGCTCAAGCGCATCGAGGCTGGCGTGCAGGCTGCGCGCCCCTGGTTCGACATGGGCAAGGAGTACAAGGGCCTGCAGGATGGCTGGGCCGAGCTGCAGAAGAAGATCGAGGCCCTGCCGCTGGACGCCGATTTCGCCCAGAAGGCCTTCGGCGCGCACGCCCCCGAGTACGGCCGCCTGTACGGCTTCATGCGCGACCTGGGCAACAGATCCCGCATGGCACTGGACCCGGACCTGGACCTGTTCTACCTCGGCTACCCGCTGGCCAACAACACGCCCAGCACCGCCGGCATTGCCGTGCGCATGGCCGCCTACGCCACGCTCAACGTCTCGCGCGGCGACATCAAGCCTTCGGACAAGGTGTTCTATGAGGTGACCGACGCGCGCCTGAGCGATACCTTCGGCACCGTCGAGAGCATGCTCTCGCAGGCCATGAAGGCCAACACCGAGGTCGAGAGCAAGCTGAGCCGGAACTTCACCCAGCTCAAGGACAGCTCCAAGGAGTTCACGTCCTTCATCCGCAAGAACTTCACCACGCAGGACAGCGTGACCGTGACGCAGCAGCAGGTGGGCCAGGCCTCGCAGGCAACGCTCGATGCTGCCTGGGCGCTGGTGGAGGCCAACCGCAAGGTGATGGACGAGCTGCTGGTGCAGCGCGCCGACAGCGCGGCGCTCAAGCGCACCCTGCTGGGCCTCGTGCTGGGCCTGGGCATCCTGGTCTCCATCTACCTTTACATGGGCATGTACTTCGGCATCGCCGGCGCCATGCAGCAGGCCAAGCAGGCCGGGCGCGCCATCGCCGCCGGCGAGCTGGGCACCGTGCCCGAGCCGTCCACGCGCGACGAGTTTGCCGACCTGATGGACGACCTGCGTCGCGCCGACCGCTCGCTGGTGGGCATCATCGGCAACGTCAAGGCGGCGGCCGAGTCCATCGCCACCGCCTCCTCCGAGATCGCCCAGGGCAACGCGGACCTGAGCCAGCGCACCGAACAGCAGGCCGGCTCGCTGGAGCAGACCGCTTCGGCCATGAGCAGCCTCACGCAGACCGTGCAGCACAGCGCCGACAACGCGCGCCAGGCTACCCAGCTGGCCGGCACCGCGTCAGAAGTCGCGGCACGCGGCGGCCAGGCCGTGGGTCAGGTGGTCAGCACCATGGCCGGCATCCAGCAGGCTTCGCAGAAGATCAACGACATCATCGGCGTCATCGACGGCATCGCCTTCCAGACCAACATCCTGGCGCTCAACGCCGCGGTGGAAGCGGCGCGCGCCGGCGAGCAGGGCCGCGGCTTTGCCGTGGTGGCGGGCGAGGTGCGCTCGCTGGCGCAGCGCAGCGCCGAGGCCGCCAAGGAGATCAAGGCGCTGATCTCCGACAGCGTGGGGCAGGTCGACAACGGCTCGCGCCTGGTCGGCGATGCGGGCCAGACCATGGGCGAGATCGTGGCCCAGGTCAAGCGCGTGACCGATCTGATCGGCGAGATCGGTGCCGCCACCGTGGAACAATCCTCCGGCATTGCGCGCGTGAACGACTCCATCGCCGGCATCGACCAGATGACGCAGCAGAACTCGGCCCTGGTGGAAGAATCCGCCGCCGCCGCCGCCAGCCTGCGCGATCAGGCCAACCGTCTGAACGAGATGGTCAGCGTGTTCAAGATCTCGGCCTGAGCACCGC